>NZ_JAKJSY010000076.1:0-22839 GCF_050337445.1 Vibrio minamisatsumaniensis
CATTAAATTCAATGCTTTTCGTTTTGTTTGAGCAGTCGCGGCATGCTTAGTTGGTAAAAATGAATCAGTATCATGGATGGCAAAGACTTGAGCCCAATACCGTATCTGTCTTGAAGAAATTGAATATTGTTTTGCTAAGTAGAGAGATGACGTGCCATCTAAGTATTGCTTAGCAATGATACATTTTAGCTCTCGGCTATATTTGGACATAAAAAGACCCCCAATAATTGGTGTCCAACTATTGGGGGTCAGTTCATATGACTGGCTTTTACAACGTTACTTAACTAAAAATCAAACGATTAGAAGTGGTAGTAAGCCGCTGCGAATACGTAAGTATCTTTGTCACCTTTAGGTACGTCAAGTTCTTGTTTAACATCGATACCCATATCAACTTTTTCGCTGTAAGTGTACATTACTGCAACGTTCATGTAGCTGTTATCAGCGTCAGCTTCATTCTTCTTCTCAGTAGTGTTTGCACCGTAACCAGCAGCAACAGTCAGTTGCTCAGTCGCAGCGTATGAACCAGATAGGTAGTAACCAGTATTTTTCAGCTCATCAGCATTAACACCTGTTAGATCCTTCGCATTGCCGTCATCAATCCAAGCGTTAGCACCCAGTTTCACTTTATCTAGCGTTACGTTACCAGAAAGCGATGTAGTCGTGAACTCAGAATCTTGGCGAGCTTCGTAACCAGCATAGATGTTGAACATGTCTTGCTCTACACCAACATAACCGTTGTAACCCATTTCGCCTTTTTCACGGTTATCATCAGTATCAAAAGCAGAGATGCCGTAAGCAATACCAGAAGTTACACCTTCGAATTTAACAACGTTGAAAGCATCAGATGCATCACCAGCAGAAGCGCCAAACTCGTAAGTCATGTCGCCAGCACCGTCAACTTTATCTAGAGCTGTATCGTTTTCCCAACCGAAAGATGCTACACCAACACCCGTGTCAAAACCTAACCAAGCTTTATCTACGTCTGTAGCAGGGCCTGATTGGATGTCTTTTGCTTGCTCATCAGAGCTGTAGTTCATCATTAGGTCAGTTTCAAAGTAACCAATCCAACGGTTGTTTTTGTAGTTTACTGCAACAGTAAGACCCGTTGCCCAGTCGTCGTAAATCGCTTTAGTTTCTGTATCGTAGTAACCACCAAGACCCCATGAACCAGATACTGAGAACTGGTCTTTCTGCATGCTGTCAAACTCAAACATTGGTTTAGAGTTTTCAGAGTTAGTTTGTACTGCAAATGCAGATGTAGATACTGCTGCGATTGCTAGCGCTAGAATAGTCTTTTTCATAATAAGTCCACTGCCTTTTCTAAGAATGGGAGATCCTTGCCCGGTTCCCTTTTATTTTTTATGACTGCTGATTACCACTCTATGTTGGCTAATCAGCGCCACTAAATTTCGAAGCCTAGATTGCAAAATATTATCCTGCGTGTCAAATAAACTAAAAACACACCCAAAAAAATATAAAAACCAAAAAAATCAATGATTTACATAAAATTTCACCATTTTACGAGTAATGTAACCTTTCTTTTACCAAGAAATTTCACAACCGTATAAAACAATAAATTAGAATAAAACACCAATAAAAACCTAAAAAACCCACTTAAATGAAATTTAAAACCTGTAATATGATTATTTTTGATATTTATATTTCACAAGAGAGATGTGTTCGTTAAGTTCTTGATGGTTCAGTTTTTTTTTGTGAAGAAGATCTACCTTTGATTCAAAAGCAAGCTATTTTGTCTTAAATGTACCGACTAGTGATATGTGCTACTATCTTCGCTCCGTTACGTAGGTCACAGTATGCTAACTACTAAAATTCAAAACTCTATTCGCACCAGTTATCAAAACCTCCAAGATCAGTTGGACAACTTCGTCCCGCGACGTGCTCAAAATTATCTTGTTGCAGAAATTGCCAAGACACTTTGTGGTCAATACCACAAAAGTCATCGCATGATTGTTGCTGAAGCAGGAACAGGGATTGGGAAATCACTGGCTTATTTAATGGCCACAATTCCTGTCGCGGTGATCAATAATCGAAAAATCATCATTTCGACAGCGACGGTTGCTCTACAAGAACAACTCGTCAATAAAGATCTCCCTCTATATAGAAGGCTCACTGACAGAGAGTTCTCATTTATACTCGCGAAAGGCAGACAACGTTACTGTTGCTCAGAGAAACTGGCCGCTGCGTGTGGCGTTGATGGCGGGCAAATGGCGATGTTCGAATCCAAACCAAAGAAAAAGGATATCGAACAACTGCAAACCATGTACCGTAGTTTGGCTCAAGGAAAATGGGATGGCGACCGCGACTCATGGCCGAAACCCATCGACAACATGATTTGGCAAATGATCGTAAGTGATAAGCACAGCTGCAACAATAGTATGCCAACACATAGAGATTGCCCTTTCCAAAAAGCCCGTTCAGAGCTAGATAAAGCAGACGTCATTATTGCTAATCACAGTTTGGTGATGGCCGACGCTGACTTAGGTGGCGGCGTTATTCTTCCAGAACCAGAAAATAGCATCTATATATTCGATGAGGCGCATCATTTACCTCATGTCGCGCGAGATCACTCGTCCGCAGCAGCGAGCTTGAAAGGCGCGGCTTCTTGGTTAGAGCGCTTGAATCAATCGATCACTAAGCTTTCGGGTTTAGCGGACGAAAAACGCGTCCATCGATTTAGAAATGAGTTGCAGGATTCTGTGCAGCAATTGATCCCTACCCTAAACCAGCTAAGTAAACAGTTTGACGCGACCCATTTTGAAGAAGGACTTTACCGCTTCGAACATGGTGATCTGCCAGAGTGGCTTGAAAACGAATCGAAAGACCTTAAACAGCTCACTCAAAAGGCGAGCCAAGCCGTCGCGAAAATCGCTGATCTTATCGCTGAACGGATCAAAGACGGCGAACTGTCAGCCAAGCTGGCCGAGCCAGCTCTGGCTGAAATCGGCTTCTACATACAAAGAACCGAAAATCTGGCTCAAGTTTGGCGTTTAATGGCTGAACCTAAACGTGAAAAAGGCGCTCCTTTGGCGCGCTGGTTGGAATTGAGTAAAGAAAACGAGGGCGACTTTGTTGTCAATGTCTCTCCGTTAGAGGTTGGTTGGCAGCTAGACCAACAGATTTGGAGTCGCTGTGTGGGCGCGGTATTAGTTTCAGCAACAATGAGAGCCCTTAACTCCTTTCATTTTTTCTGTCATCAAGCCGGTATCAGCCAAAAAACAGAAGATGGCGTGCAATTTCTGGCTTTAGCATCCCCGTTTGATTACCAAAATCAAGCGGAGCTGGTCGTTCCTGCAATGAAATACGAGCCTCAAGCACCGCAGTTTACCGAATATCTTATTGAAATATTGCCCGAGGTGATTGAGGACAACAAAGCCAATCTGGTTCTATTCTCATCGTATTGGCAAATGAACAAAGTTGCCGAAGCTTTGGAAGCCGATTTCGTGAAAAAGTCTTGGGCGTTACAGGTCCAAGGTGACACTTCACGTACAGAAATCCTAAAAAAACATAAAAAGCTGATCAAATTGGGGAAAACCAGTGTTCTTTTTGGAACCGGTAGCTTTTCTGAAGGTCTTGATTTACCAGGAGAGTTGCTTGAAAACTTGATCATCACCAAGATTCCATTTGGTGTACCTACATCACCGGTAGAGCAAGCCCATTCTGAATATATCGAATCACGAGGAGGCAATCCATTCATGCAGATTACGGTACCAGAAGCGAGTAAAAAGCTTATTCAATCTGTCGGACGATTACTGCGTAAAGAACGAGATTCTGGTAAAGTCACCATCCTTGATCGGCGCATCGTCACGAAGCGATACGGTAAATCTTTACTCGACTCGTTACCGCCGTTTAAAAGAACGATAAAATACTAATTTAGCCATCGTATCGGTGGCTTTGGGTCTCACATCGCTTGACCCTTGCATTCACAACTGTGCATGACTAACCCAAAGGTTACTCATGCCGCTGCCCTATCAGCACATAATGAGAACAATAGCTATTTATGGACATGATTGAACCAACCATGTTGGTTGTACTTGCTTTGGTTGCTTTTGCAGCCGGCTTTATTGATGCCGTGGCTGGTGGAGGCGGAATGCTAACCGTCCCTGCTTTACTATCACTTGGCCTACCGCCGCATATTGCACTGGGGACCAATAAGCTCGCAGCAACGTTTGCTTCATCAACGGCAGCCTTGACCTATTACCGTAAAAAGCTATTTAAGCCTCAATGCTGGATCAACGCGTTCATCGCCACACTCATCGGTGCAACCATTGGTACATTAACCGTCGACGCCATCAGCACCGAATGGCTAGAGAAAGCACTACCACTCGTAATTTTAGCGGCTGCCGTCTACACCATTTTTCACAAGACGCCAGATGCAAACAACAATGCGTCACCGAAACCGTGTCCGATACTTAAGAGAAAGCAAAAGTTTCAAGGGTTGATATTGGGGTTTTATGATGGTGTTGCAGGCCCTGGAACCGGGGCTTTTTGGACGGTAAGTTCGATGGCTCTGTATCGCCTAAATATCTTACTGGCTTCTGGCCTATCAAAAGCGATGAACTTTACCAGTAACCTCACCTCTTTAATCACTTTCGCGATCCTCGGACATATCGATTGGGTACTTGGTTTAACCATGGGTGTATGCTTAATGGCAGGCGCATTCGTAGGGGCACACTCTGCTATTCGTTTTGGTGCCACTTTTATAAGGCCGGTATTTGTCACCGTTGTGAGTATTCTCGCGCTCAAGCTGGCATACGAAGCGTGGTTTGTGAACTTATAGCCACCAACATTTGGGTAAAGAGATGAATCATTTTTCAAAATTAAAAAGCGTCATTGATACCTTGGTTGGCCATTGTTCTCAAGTCGACATAGGGCGAGGAGCATATCACCAAGCCTTGTTCGACCGCACTTTATTTAAGTCGAGAGCGTTTACTTTGCAGCCCTATGCACTCGAAGCGCAAGCGACTTATCACACCATATTGCGAGAACAAACTACCAATCAGCTCACCGCATCAAGAGCAAACTATCTGACGGAAAAGTTAACCAACCAGATAGGTGCCATTCAAAGAGAGCTTGCCAATCATGATTTACGTCTAGATCGAAAAAGTAAGTCCGGGAAAAACCTAAATGACTTATATAATGAACTCGCACAGCACCAAGATTGGCAAAAGCGGTTGGTCGATTTGGTACGAATACGAAAGTTAGCGTTTGATTCTGCGCCTCGTCACAGTAAGAAAAAAGCGGAAGAGGCTTGGCAGTTAGCCAAAGAACGACTAGAACGCTGTGAAGACTCAATGAAAAATATTGAGAGACTGATTAACTTAGAGAACCCTAAGCGAAATGAACACTGATCACACTCCATCACCACTGGATAATGCACCAGAAGAGGTGAAATTAGCGGTCGACCTGATCTATCTGCTCGAAAGCAACGACATTGACCCAAAGGTCGCGTTGGCGGCCATTAAGATCGTCCAACAAGATTTACAATCCAAACTAGCATCTAGCATCTAGCATCTAGCATCTAGCATCTAGCATCTAGCATCTAGCATCTAGCATCTAGCATCTAGCATAAAAATATACAGGATTCACATGTACCAACTTAGCTTTTCTATGCCCGAGTTTCTTGACAACTACTGGCATAAAAAACCCACCATCTTAAAAGGTGGCTTCCAAAACTTCGTCGACCCAATGTCGCCAGAAGAACTGGCAGGTTTATCGATGGAAGAAGAAGTGGATTCTCGCTTTGTCTCTAACCTCAACAACCAATGGACGGCAGAACATGGTCCATTTTCCGAAGAGAAATTTGCCAATCTCACTGAAACTCATTGGCAATTGATCGTTCAAGCGGCGAACCACTGGCACCAAGGTGCAAATCAGTTAACAGAAGCGTTTCAAGTGTTACCAAACTGGTTATTCGACGATCTCATGATTTGCTATTCGGCACCAGAGGGCGGTGTGGGTCCGCACATTGATCAATATGATGTATTCATCATCCAAGGCCAAGGTAAGCGTCAGTGGAAAGTTGGGGCGAAAGATGTCGGTCAATATAAAGAGACAATACAAGCGTCTGCACTTCGTCAAATAGAAGGTTTTGAGCCGATCATTGATGAAACTTTAGAGCCGGGCGATATCCTTTATATCCCACCAGGTTTCCCGCATGAAGGCAAAACGCTAGAGCCGTCAATGAGCTACTCTATTGGCTACCGTTCTCCTAAAGAACAAGAGCTGATCAGCAACTTTGCCGATTTTGTGCTTGCTCATGATATGGGTGACGTACACCTGCACGATCCAGAATTCAAAACGCAAAAAGGTTACGGCAAGATTCGTTCATCGGATTTAAGCAACCTAACAGGCATGTTGAAATCGGCATTAGAACAACCAGAAACCATCCGTGAATTCATGGGGTGTTTGCTGAGCCAATCCCGCCACCAGCTTGATATTGTTGCGCCTGAGCCATTATGGACTCAAGAAGAAATCATCCAGCACTTGGAGTCAGAAGGTGAAATTCACCGAGTATCAGGTTTAAAAGCACTCTACCATGAAGGCGACAGCAACACGGCTTTCATCAATGGTGAAGTCGTGAAAGTTGAAAAAGCGGACGCATCGCTACTCAACGTACTTTGCGATGATACTGTCCTGAATTCAGCAACGCTCCTGACGTCTTCCGGCGTAACAATAGTGACGGATTTGGTCAACAAAGGTTACTGGTTTATCGAAGACTAACTGTGTTGACTGGTTGCGACAAGCCTTAGAGCCTAGAACGTTAACACGATAAAAAGGGACAAATGAAGATCTTCGTTTGTCCCTTTTTCTGTTCAGAGGTGACTCAACCTTAAATACCCAAACCTTGAACTACCCACCATTTTCGGATTAGTTTTTATAATCCAAGTTATAGATTTTTATCTTGCTCAACTTCACACTTTTTGATTGCTAAGCTCGCAATCAAGCTCTAATATCTCGCGCCTAGATTCCCTGAACACTTTATTTATTTATTTAGCTCTCCCTAATGGAGTGCTAAGGCTTTTTACGTCCTATTTTTGGAGAGATACGCAAATGTCCGCCTCGTTTCCATTAGCGAAACTGACCTTTTTAATCGCTATTCTGACAGCCGTAGGTCAAATGACTCAAACAATGTATGTGCCTTCTATCGGTCACATGGCGGGTGAGTTCTTCGTTTCGGCGTCTTCACTTCAAGCTGTGATGGCGTGCTACTTAATCCCTTATGGTCTGTCGCAATTTGTCTATGGACCGCTTTCTGATCGCCTAGGCCGTAAACCTATCATCATTGCCGGTTTGATCATCTATATCATCGGTACTTTGGTCGCATTGTTCGCTAAAGATTATGAATGGTTCTTAATGGGTAGCTTTATCCAAGGTTTGGGCATCGGTTGTGGCGGTGCAATGTCTCGTACGCTGACTCGTGACTGTTTTGAAGGCGTAGAATTGCACCGTGCCAACAGCTTAATCAGTATGTGTGTGATTTTCTCGCCGTTGATGGCTCCGGTTCTGGGGGGATACTTAACCGAAGCTTTTGGTTGGCGATCTAGCTACTTATTCCTTGCGCTCTTTGGTATCGCGGTTGTGATCACCATGATGACAAGCATGATGGAAACACTGCCGAAAGAACGACGTAAGCATGAATCGGTCGCTAACAGCTACAAATTCGTTCTGTCTGACAAACGTTTCCAAGGTTTCTTACTGGTATTAGTCGCCACATTCGCTGGTGTGGCCGTCTTTGAAGCTGCGGCAGGCGTGTTACTGGGTGGTGTACTTGGCTTACCGGCGACCACAGTAAGCTTGTTGTTTGTCTTGCCTATACCGGGTTATTTAGTCGGCGCAGGCTTATCGAGTTACATCGCACAACGTGGCTCTGAGCGCCGTGTACTGAATGTTGGTCTAGTGGCGATCCTAGTAGGCTCAACAGTGGTGTTGATACCGGGTCTATTTGGTCAAACAACAGCATTCACTTTGATTGGCGGTGCCACCATTTACTTCTTGGGCGCTGGCATCTTATTCCCTGCGGCAACAACAGGAGCACTCTCACCGTTCCCATACCATGCCGGTACGGGGGCGCTATCTTAGGGGGTATGCAGAACCTAGGGGCAGGTATCGCAACGCTATTGGCCTCGTTCTTCCCCGTTCAAGACCAACTGCCACTGGGTTGTTTGATGATTGTGATGTCTTTTATCGTTCTGCTTGGTTTGCGTTGGGTCAATCGTAAACATGACCACTCAAACGAAATGCCATTGGCTATCTAAAGTAAAACTCAAATCCTGCCTAAACAAAAAGAGGGACATGCTGAAAAGTGTGTCCCTCTTTTATTGCACGTTTTCTCTAGACTGACGTCTCACATCAATTTCATTAAACATTACTTTGATTTTTTGAAAACAATAACAGACACTTATGCTAAAAGTGCATGTCCGACATCTAACTATCAATACTGTCATTGGAACAACTCCAGCGTATCTAGGCTCTAATAAAAAAAGATACTGTAATCAAGGAATACCAACCATGAACCACTACGCTCAATCGCAACTCGTCGCTCAGCAAACCCAAGCTCCCGTTGCTAAGAAAGTCCCTCACGCAATGACGATTCATGGTGACACCCGAATCGATGATTACTACTGGATGCGCGATGACCAACGCCAAGATCCAGCGATCTTACAACACCTTGAACAAGAAAATCAGTACGCAGAAACCGTGCTAAAGCACACAGAAGCGTTGCAAGAACAGTTATTCGAAGAGATCGAAGGGCGAATCGCGAAAGATGACAATTCAGTACCCGTTCGTAAAGGTAATTACTACTACTCGAATAACGTCTCAGGTGACAACGAATATCCCATTCACTTACGTGCAAAAGACTTTACAGGCACAGACAAGCAGATCATCTTGGATGTTAACGCGCTAGCAAAAGAACATGAATTTTTCAGTATTAGTGGCTTAGCGATCAGTCCAAACGAAAACTTGTTGGCTTATGGCGAAGATACGCTGAGCCGCCGTGTATACACCATCAAGATCAAAGACCTCACGACGGGGGAATACCTAAAAGATGAAATTGAAGGCGCTTCGAGTGCCATCGCGTGGCAAAACGACAATCAAGCCTTTTACTACATCAAAAAAGATCGACAAACATTACTGGGTTATCAAGTTTACCGCCACGTGTTAGGCACAGATCAGGCAAGCGATGAATTAATTTACGAAGAAACCGATAGCGCTTACTACACCTCTTTGAGTAAGAGCAAAGATGGTGAGCTGGTCTACATTTGGCACTCGAGCACAGAAACCAGCGGTGTTTCAGTCATCGACGCCAATAACCCAAAGGCGACTGCTGAGGCTTTCTACCCAAAAGAGACTGGCATAGAGTACGGCATCGCTAAGCTAGGTGATTGGTATTACATCTACACCAACTACCAAGCGGTCAACTTCCGTTTAATGAAAGTCACCGCCGAAGAGATGCACGATCGCTCAAAATGGGTCGATGTCATCCCTGCGGACGATAATACTCAGCTTGTTGATTTCGAATTGTTTGCTGATCATCTTGTTTACGAGCAACGCGCGGATGGTTTGTCTACAGTGAAAGTTCGCCAACTCTCAACAGGCCACGAGTTCCCACTTGAATTTAACGACAGCGCTTTTGCCGCTTACCTAACGGGTAACTATGAATTAGATAACTCAAAAGTTCGTATCTATTACAGCAGCTTAACCACGCCAGGTACTTACTATGATTTTGACCTAAGTACCGGTAAATCTGAACTCATGAAGCAAACACCCGTATTAGGTGATTTCAAAGCGGATAACTACCAATCAGAGCGAATCATGGTTACGGCTCGCGATGGTCAGCAAGTTCCTGTGTCTTTAGTTTATCGCAAAAGTTTATTCCAGAAAGACGGCACTAACCCAATCTACCAATACGGCTACGGCTCTTACGGTTCCACCATTGAACCGACGTTTAGCTCAACTCGCCTTAGCCTACTGGATAGAGGTTTCGTTTATGCAATCGCACATATCCGCGGTTCAGAAATGCTTGGTCGCCCTTGGTATGAGGATGGTAAGAAACTGACTAAACAAAACACATTTAATGACTTTGTCGATGTCACTAAAGGTCTGGTTGAAGAAGGTTACGGCGCAAAAGATAAAGTGTTCGCCGTGGGTGGCTCTGCTGGCGGTCTATTGATGGGTGCAATCATCAACCAAGCACCAGAACAGTACCGTGGTATTGGTGCACATGTTCCGTTTGTCGACGTGGTAACCACCATGCTTGATGAATCGATTCCTCTCACTACCAACGAGTATGACGAATGGGGCAACCCAAACGATAAAGCCTACTACGATTACATGCTGGGTTACTCACCATACGACAATATAAAAGAGCAACGCTACCCGAACATGTTGGTGACCACAGGTCTGCATGACTCCCAAGTACAATACTTTGAGCCAATGAAATGGGTGGCGAAGTTGCGTGAGATGAAAACAGACAACAACGTGTTGCTGTTCAAAACCGATATGGAAGCTGGTCACGGTGGCGCTTCTGGCCGATTCAAGCGATTGAAAGAAGATGCTCTTGAATACGCGTTCTTTTTAGATTTACTAAAGACTCAATAGATTCTGCGTAACTGTAACATTTAATGCCGCCATTTTGTCTCGACAAAGTGGCGACAGATATTATTAAGCATGGTTAAATACGATGAACCATGAAACCCACCCAATCAAAAACCTTTAAAGACAAGCAGTGACAAAGGTTTACGAGAGGTATAAAAACAAATGAAAGTAATTAGCTTCAACATCAACGGCCTTAGAGCTCGCCTTCATCAACTGCAAGCGGTTATCGACAAACACCAACCCGACGTAATTGGTCTGCAAGAGATAAAAGTGCACGATGAAGCCTTCCCCATTGCTGATGTTGAAGCAATGGGCTACAAGGTTTACTTCCACGGCCAAAAAGCTCACTACGGTGTGGCAATGTTGTGTAAGCAAGCCCCGATCTCTGTGCAGAAGGGTTTCCCAACAGATAATGAAGACCATCAAAAGCGCATGATCATAGCGACGTTTAAAGATGAAAATGGTGAAAAGGTTACCGTGCTCAATGGCTACTTCCCTCAAGGGGATAACATCAAGCATGAAACAAAGTACCCGTACAAACGCCAGTTCTACAAAGACTTAATGACTTACCTAAACGACTATCACAACAAAGATGAGCAAGTGATCGTAATGGGCGACATTAATATCAGCCCTATCGACGCAGATATCGGTATCGGTGAACCTAACGCAAAGCGCTGGTTGAAAACGGGTAAGTGTTCATTCCAACCCGAAGAGCGTGAGTGGCTAAAAACATTGGTGGATTGGGGCTTCGTAGACAGCTTCCGTTTGCTGCACCCTGAAGTGAACGATCAATACTCGTGGTTTGATTACCGTTCAAAAGGTTTCGTGGACAACCGTGGCCTGCGTATTGATGTAGTCCTAGCAACTCAAAAACTTGCTGATAAGTGTACTGAAGCGGGCATCGACTACGAGCTACGCGGCATTGAAAAACCGTCAGACCACGCTCCAATTTGGTCGACGTTTAAGTAACGAGTTAAACGGCTTCTTTTAATAAAAACGGCGCTCAATGAGCGCCGTTTTTATTAACGAAGATTTGTCCAGATTGCGATTAGCTAAGGGGTCTTAGATAAGCGAGGAAACGCTTCTCTGCGAATTTGAAAATCGCGATGATGATAAACGTTAGTGCCATGTAGAACAGACCTGCCGTTAGGAAAGACTCGAATGGGGCATAGTAACGTGAGTTCACCAAACGAGCAGCACCGGTTAGATCCATAATAGTTACGATACCTGCTACCGCAGAGCCGTGAAGCATGAAGATAACTTCGTTACTGTAAGCCGGTAATGCGCGACGTAGAGCACTTGGCAGAATGATGCGGCGGTAAGTCTTTGGTGTGCTCATGCCGTACGCTTTTGCGGCTTCAACTTCACCTTTAGGTAAGCCGTTAATGGCACCGCGAATGATCTCTGCTGTATATGCTGATGTGTTCAAAATGAATGCCACCAGAGCACAGAACCATGCGTTTTCCCATAGTGTGTCTTTTACTGGGAAAAACTGGTCCATACCGTAGTAAATCAAGTACAACTGTACCAACAAGGGTGTACCACGGAAGAAGTAGATGAACGACCAAGCCGGGACGTTAATCAAGATATTAGGACTGTTGCGAGCAATCGCGAGTGGTATCGCAACACATAAGCCAATGATCAAAGCGACGCAAACCATCCACGCCGTTGTCCATAGACCACTAAGGTAAATCGGCAGGCTTTCAATAATCAATGAAAAGTCCATAACTACCTCGTGTGGATACTGAATTTACGTTCAACCAACTTAAGCAAGCCTGTCGAAACACTGGTAAAGAATAGGAAGATAAGTGCCACTGTCATATAAAATGTGAACGGCATTTTAGTCGAACCCGCCGCCAATGTACTGACACGCACCATGTCTTCTAAGCCGATAATAGAAACCAACGCCGTGGTTTTCAGTAAAACTAACCAGTTGTTACCAAAACCAGGTAAGGCGTGACGGATCATTTGCGGTAATAAAATACGACGAAATGCTAAAACAGGCCCCATACCATAGGCCTTTGCCGCTTCCATTTCACCGCTATCAACCGCCATGATCGCACCACGGAAAGTTTCAGCCATATAAGCACCAAAGATGAAGCCGATGGTTAACACACCTGCAATAAATGGGCTGACATCAATATAATCAGGTAAGTAAGCGGTCCATTCATGGTTAGGATCACTTGAAGTGAACCACTCATTGAGCCACTCATTGATGGAATACAAACTGTTGTTTAAAAGGATTTGTCCACCAAAGAAAATTAACATCATCAAGACGAGATCTGGGATACCTCGAATGACGGTTGTGTAGAGAGTTGCAATAGCACGAGCCCAGCGATAAGGCGCGAGTTTTGCTAAAGCACCTAGCATACCAAGAACCATTGCTAAAATGAGCGACAGCAAGGCAACTTCGATTGTAAGTGCCGCCCCTTTCAGGATCGACGCTTCATATCCTAGTAAATCAAACATAATGAATTCCAACAGAACTGCGAAAAAGTTGGTAAGACAGGGAGAGGAGAGCCTCTCCCTTAACGAGTCGCACTAGAGATTACTCACCGTATACATCGTAGTTGAAGTACTTAGCCGCGATATCTTGGTAGATGCCTTTTTCACGTAGTGAAAGAATTGCAGCGTCTAATTGCTTGGTCAGATCTTTGTCTTGCTTACGTAGAGCAATACCAAAACCGTCACCGAACCACTTAGGATCAGTGAGTGATGGACCAACAAACTCGTAGTCTTCACCGCCGGCTTTGTTTAGTACGCCTTCTTCTAGAGCAGATGCATCGCCGAGTACAGCAGCAACACGACCGTTAGCGAGATCCAGATAAGCCTCGTCGAAAGAGCCGTAACGAACGATCTCTACGGTATCACCGTAGTTGTCTGTTAGGTACTTATCGTGAGTTGTAGCACGTTGAACGGCAATTTTTTGACCACTTAGATCATCAAAATTAAGACCAGCGCCTTTTTTTGCGATGAACTTGTTTGGGATAAGTGCGTATTTCCCCGTAAAGTCGATTTTTTTCTTACGTTCTTCCGTGATAGACATTGCCGCGATGATCGCATCATATTTACGAGCAAGTAGAGAAGGAATGATACCATCCCAATCTTGCGCAACGATCTTACACTTGACCTGCATTTCAGTACAAAGGGCGTTAGCCATATCAACATCGAAACCTTTCAGTGAACCGTCGGCTTCTGTCCAGCTAAATGGAGGATAAGCACCTTCAATACCGAAACGCACTGTTTTCCATTCCTTTGCTTGAGCTACGCCCGTTGCTGCAGTTGCAGCAAGTGCCGCGACTAATAACCACTTTTTCATATCCCTACTCCTGTGATTTAGATTTTTATATTTTGCTATTGTGTTTGTTGTGACTAATTACATATTGGTTGTTTTTCATTGTTCACTGGCGCCATTTACCCTAGCAGCAGTATTTCAATTCTGTTTCGCCTTAAAAAGGTGTCCTTAAAGAGTGCGATTAATAGATCGATGAGATAAATTGTTGTAATCGTTCAGATTCAGGTTGTGTAAACAGTTTTGCTGGATCGCCCTGCTCTTCGACTAGACCTTGATGTAAAAACATCACATGATTTGATACATCACGAGCGAATGCCATTTCATGCGTGACCACCAGCATGGTTCTTCCTTCTTCCGCTAAGTCACGCATAACGCCAAGTACTTCCCCGACTAACTCTGGATCGAGTGCCGATGTGGGTTCATCAAACAACATCACTTCCGGGTCGACAGCTAAAGCACGAGCGATAGCAGCACGTTGTTGTTGCCCACCAGACAGATGTCCTGGGTAGTAATCTTTACGCTCATACAGGCCGACTTTCTTCAGGAGTAATTCTGCATTTTCAATCGCCTGTGCTTTAGGTACACCCAAAACATGAACAGGTGCTTCGATAACATTTTCGAGAACGGTGAGGTGAGACCATAGATTGAAACCCTGAAAAACCATCGCTAGACGAGAACGGATACGCTGTACTTGTTTTTCATTGGCAGGAACAGAAACACCTTGTCGGTTATTTTTCATTTGAATCAATTCGCCATTCACCCAAATTTCGCCAGCAGTAGGAGTCTCTAAAAGGTTGATACATCTAAGGAAAGTGCTTTTACCTGACCCCGAGGATCCGATAATCGATACTACATCGCCTTTATGCGCAGAAAGTGAAATTCCCTTTAAAACTTCATTTTGACCAAACGTTTTGTGTAAGTCCTTTATGTCCAGCGCCGGTACATCTGTCATGCGCTTTCTCTCCCAAGTCTGTGAAAATGCAAGGTACTCCGACCTTTTTCATGCGATACAAACTAGCACCACACCAACCAACATGCAACAAATTATTAACCCACCCGAGCGGGCATAATTAACACTTATCTTCGGTTTATTATGCAAAATATAGTATTTAAACCTCAAATTCGTGCATAGTTTACATTCTCAGGTCATAATTTTGACCATTGCATTGTTTAAATAAAGTTAATTAAAATGAAATATTGGTCACTTGACACCTGATTAACAACACAAATTTGCTGAACAAATAAAGGACACGATCAAAGAATATGGCGTTCAAAAAACCACCCCATACACGCAATTATTTTCCGTTTTTATCATGTAAGTGTTGTCTAAATTAAGGACGCAAGCGAGCAATCATCAAATCGCTCACTAAGATTGAGAAATTCACGCATAAATGGACGGTCAAAACTTAAATGAGACTCGTAAACGTCAATTTGTGAAAACAAATTACACCTTTCATCAATAATACGTTAATGAATCGCTGCGTTTTGTAGCTTTCTTTCACATAAACTCATAAAATGATCAAGATCAATCACCCTAAAGGGTAAGCTTGTTACACTCCTGAACACAAAATAAGGCATAAAAATGCCAAATATTTCTTTTAACTTTCTCGCATAAAGCACGCCAAATACGTGTAACATAATGTAGGTAAGTTATAACGAAGAAATAACGCAATTACGCGAACTTATAGAATTCAATTTTAGAATTACTAACATAAAAATATGAGGAATCTATGTCAGACGTTGTCAATAATGCGAACTCTGAAGTAGAAGAGAAAAGCTATAAAGAGCTACACCGCCCTGCTTCCGAATTTGAGAGCCGCTCAGATTATCTAGATCATGAGCTTCAAATTATGAAGCCACGCCGGTTTGGCCTAAATCTTCCAGGTCGAGATTTCCGATTCGAACTTGAAGATCTCGTTCCTGCTCTTGCTGGTACCATTGGTATTATCGCGATGTACTCTGCGGTAATGATGTCTTGGGCTGAAGGTCTGACTGCGGCATGGGACCACGTACACTTGGGCAAAGATTTTGCTATCGAAGTTGCGCGTGTAGAAATGCTTATCCCTGCACTGCTTTTCTGTGTACTTGCTTCTGGTTTTATTAACCCTAAAGCCAACCTGGCCGGTAACCACGGTCCAATGATCCCTCTTATTGGTACCATCGCTCTTGCTGGTGCTCACCCTCTTGCGTTGGCCATTCTAATCGGTGTATTCGGTCTTCTGCTGAGTTTCCTAAAAGGTGGTTCCAAATTGGTGAACCTCACCTCGGAAGGTACAGCCGGGGGCTTGCTTATCTTCTTGGGTTTGACTGGTACCATGAGTCAGATTACTTCTATTCAAGAATGGGCAGTGGGTCTGCAATCTTCTTCGGTTGAAGCGGGCAGCATGGGTTATGTTGGTCTGATCGTACTGGCAGTCACTATCGCACTATATGCATTCCTTGCAAAAGTGAACAAGCGTTGGCTTGCTATTCCAGTATGTGCATTCACAGGTCTTGTCATCGCATTAGTACTAGGTGCCGGTTTCGATATTAAATTCGTCACTGAACCCGGTCTTCCTAACCTAAACCCAGTTTACTGGTGGGGTTCGACTTCTGAAGGTTGGATGCTAGGTCTTCCTAACATGGAACACTTCATCGCATCTCTACCATTTGCAATCCTTGCAGTAGCAATGTGGTCTCCTGACTTCCTAGGTCACCGTATCTTCCAAGAATTGAACTATCCTAAAAAGACTGAAAAAGTACTGATGGATGTAGATGACACAATGACGATGTGTTCTATCCGTCAGATGGTAGGTACAGCCGTAGGTGGTGGTAACATCACTTCATCTTGGGGTACTTACATGATTCCAGCAGCGATCGCAAAACGCCCTATCCCTGGCGGTGCTATCCTTCTAGGCCTTCTAGTGATGATCATCGCAATCCTTGGTTTCCCAATGGACATCGCGGTATGGCCACCAGTAATGCGTGTTGCTCTTCTTGTTGGTGTATCTCTACCTCTACTTGAAGCGGGTATGCAGATGGTTAAAGATTCGAAAGATTCTCAAGCGGCTGGTATCTGTATCTTCGGTTCAGCGGTTGTTAACCCTGTACTCGCATGGGCGATAACTATGCTACTTGACAACAATGGTCTGATTGGTGATAAAGAGCGTGCTAAGCGTCTATCATTTGTAGACAAGATTGTTATCCCAGTGGGTGTTTTAATTATCTGTCTAGTCGCAATGCTTGCTGTTGGTATGTTAGAAAGCCAATATGGTCTGAAAGCTTGGCTATAAGTGTCCTCACTACACAAAAGTAGTGTTGAAACTAAAAAAAAGTTTGGGTGGCAACCTTTGTCACTCAAATTTTTTCAATTTTATTCAACTTTTTTTGTATTTATTGATTTAGTTTAAGGTTTGCAGAAATTTTTTAGCGTAGTCTTGAATTCATAGAGTAAAGACCACATATAAAAAGTAGTGACAATATATATAACCATATGATGCGATTATGCTCATATATATTGTTATTAATAAGAGTGTACTACCCTTACGAGGGGCGCTGGTACAACAGTGTTAATGTACGTGTTTTTTCTACTAAAAAGGTAGGTATGTCATGGCAGAGCAATTTGCTAAAGCTTGGGAAGATTTTGCTGCAGGTGAGTGGCAAAACGAAGTAAACGTTCGTGATTTCATTCAAAAGAACTACACGCCGTATGAAGGCGACGAGTCTTTCCTAGTTTCTGAAGGTACTGAGGCTACTAATAAGCTTTGGGCTTCGGTAATGGAAGGTATCAAACAGGAAAACGCAACTAAAGCACCTGTAGATTTCGATACTTCTGTTATCTCTACCATCACTTCTCATGATGCGGGTTACATCGAAAAAGATCTTGAGACTATCGTTGGTCTTCAAACAGAGAAACCACTTAAACGTGCGATCATCCCTAACGGTGGTATTCGTATGGTTGAGGGTTCTTGTAAAGCATACGGTGAAACTCTTGATCCAACCGTTTCTAAAATTTACTCTGAGTACCGCAAAACACACAATGCTGGTGTTTTCGATATCTACACGCCTGATATCCTAAAATGTCGTAAGTCTGGTGTTCTAACGGGTCTTCCTGATGCTTACGGCCGTGGTCGTATCATCGGTGACTACCGTCGTGTTGCACTTTACGGTATCGACTTCCTAATGAAAGACAAGTACGCTCAGTTTACTTCTCTTCAAGAAAAATTCGAAAACGGCGAAGATCTTGCAGCTACAATGCAATTGCGTGAAGAGATCTCTGAGCAACATCGTGCTCTAGGTCAAATCAAGCAAATGGCTGCGACATACGGTTTCGATATCTCTGAGCCAGCTCAAACAGCTCAAGAAGCTATCCAATGGACTTACTTCGGCTACCTAGCTGCTGTTAAATCTCAAAACGGTGCTGCAATGTCTCTAGGTCGTACTTCGACTTTCCTAGACATCTACATCGAACGTGATATCGCTGCTGGCAAGATCACTGAAGTTGAAGCGCAAGAAATGATCGACCACTTCGTAATGAAGCTGCGTATGGTTCGTTTCCTACGTACTCCTGAGTACGATGAGCTGTTCTCTGGCGACCCAATCTGGGCAACAGAGTCTATGGGTGGTATGGGTGTTGACGGTCGTACACTAGTAACGCGTTCGAACTTCCGTTTCCTAAACTCTCTATACACAATGGGGCCTTCTCCAGAGCCAAACATTACTGTTCTTTGGTCTGAGCAACTGCCTGACGGCTTCAAACGTTTCTGTGCGAAGGTATCTATCGATACTTCTTCTATCCAGTACGAAAATGATGACCTAATGCGTCCTGATCTTAATTCAGATGATTACGCTATCGCTTGTTGTGTATCTCCAATGGTTGTTGGTAAGCAAATGCAGTTCTTCGGTGCTCGTGCTAACCTTGCGAAAACAATGCTTTACGCAATCAACGGCGGTGTAGACGAAAAACTTAAGTTGCAAGTTGGCCCAGTTGGCGACAAGATCACTGACGAAGTTCTTAACTACGACGACGTAATGACTCGCCTAGACTCATTCATGGACTGGTTAGCGAAACAATACGTGACAGCTCTAAACAGCATTCACTACATGCACGACAAGTACAGCTACGAAGCGTCTCTAATGGCTCTTCATGACCGTGACGTTCGTCGTACAATGGCTTGTGGTATTGCTGGTCTATCTGTTGCTGCTGACTCACTGTCTGCAATCAAGTTCGCGACGGTTAAACCAATTCGCGACGAAGATGGCATCGCAACTGACTTCGAAATCGAAGGCGATTACCCTAAATACGGTAACAACGACTCTCGTGTAGATGATATTGCTTGTGAACTAGTTTCTACGTTCATGAACAAGATCCGTAAGCTTAAGACTTACCGCAACTCTATCCCTACACAGTCAGTTCTTACTATCACGTCTAACGTGGTTTACGGTAAGAAAACAGGTAACACTCCAGACGGTCGTCGTGCTGGCGCTCCTTTCGCTCCTGGTGCAAACCCAATGCACGGTCGTGATGAGAAAGGCGCTGTAGCTTCACTAACGTCTGTAGGTAAACTACCGTTTGCCGACGCACAAGATGGTATCTCTTACACGTTCTCTATCGTGCCAAACGCACTAGGTAAAGAACAAGACAGCCAACGTGCTAACCTTGCAGGCCTAATGGATGGTTACTTCCACCACGAAGCTGGCATTGAAGGTGGTCAACACCTTAACGTTAACGTTCTTAACCGTGAAACTCTTGAAGACGCAGTTAAGCACCCTGAGAAATACCCTCAGCTAACAATCCGTGTATCGGGTTACGCTGTTCGCTTTAACTCTCTAACTGCAGAGCAACAAGCTGACGTAATCGCACGTACATTTACTGAATCTCTATAAGCCTAGACGCTTAAACTGACCATTCAGTAATAATGAGCCTCGCCAATGTGCGAGGCTTTTTTTATATTTAAAACAAATAACGCTGATTTGACTTCTCTTTCAAAGGGTCAATTAAGTAAACACGTCTTCTATTGACTTTTTTTCACATATTCGAGCAAACTACGGTACTATCTACGTTCACATTTTTAGAGTAATTGAACCATGAAATACCTTCGTTGTTTACCCCTCATTCTTCTCTCTTTTGCATCAATGGCGTCTGAGCGGTCTACGTTTACTTTTGCACTAGACAACGATGGCATCTTTGGTGTCGATCAAGACTATACCAACGGCATATTTCTAAGCTACACATCATCAAGCATCACACCCTATAATTGGGTCAAACCATTAAGTCTTTCCTATTGGGGCGCAAGCTCTTTAGATAAATGGGAAGTCACCATCGGCCACAAAATGTATACCCCTTCAGATATAAAACTGGAAACGCCTTCAGCCAATGATCGTCCATATGCCGGTTATCTGCATACCGAACTCAACTACATCAGCCTGCACCCACAGCTAGTGCAACGTTTCAATATCACCTTGGGCACAACAGGTGAAAGTGCACTTTCTGAAGACGCTCAAAAATTGGTTCACTCAATCACTAAATCGGGTGAGCCTATGGGTTGGGAATATCAGATAGATGATGAGTACGCGGGTAGCATTGGTTACTTAAGTCATTTCAACCTAATGCGTAACCAAGCTTTAGCGAATACTCATGTCGAGATCTCTAACGTATCTGAAGTCAATATTGGTAACTTTAGAAGCGATATTTCAACAGGCTTCATGTTCCGTTGGGGCACAGACTTAGGTGGTAACTTTGGCGCGGCCAATATCACCACAGAAAACCCTTTTAGACCAGGTATGATTGGCGCGTCAAACACGGGATGGTTTACCTATGCCGGCCTTGAAGGTCGTTACCGATTTAATGACTTAACTGTCGAAGGTGATCGTTCTGGTATTGATGAATACGCGAATAAAGTCGGTGATGATCCTGCATCCTACGATGTCACCTTAGAGAACCTTCAAGCAACAGCTGTGCTCGGTGTCGCTTGGTATAATCAATACGTTGGTGCCTCTTTCGCACTGACCGCTAAAACGCCTGATTATGAAGAAGCGCAAAAGTCGGCCTACACCACTGGTGGCATTACCCTGTTCGCTTTCTTCTAGTTCTGAGCAAAAACGCGCCTTTATTCTTAAATTGATTAAAGGCGCGACACTCATAGACGATTGCCTAATATTAAAAGGCTTCATTAACATTTGACCCTATTTTATGTACCGTTTTTGTAATAAAATAAGCGGCATAAATTCCTCTACGAGAATAGCTCATGTCTACAACTGGTCGTATTCATTCCTTCGAATCTTGTGGTACTGTCGATGGCCCTGGTATCCGCTTTATTGTGTTTCTTCAAGGCTGCTTAATGCGTTGTATGTACTGTCATAACCGTGATACATGGGATCTTCATGACGGAAAGGAAGTAACGGTCGAAGAGATCATCAACGAAGCAAAATCATACCGTCATTTCATGAAAGCATCAGGCGGTGGAATCACCTGCTCTGGTGGTGAAGCGATGCTACAACCTGAGTTTGTTCGTGACTTTTTCCGCGCCGCTCAAGCTGAAGGCATTCATACGTGTCTAGATACGAATGGCTACATTCGTAAGCACACCGAAGTAGTCGATGAAGTTCTCGAAGTCTCTGATCTAGTGATGCTCGATCTTAAGCACATGCGAGATGAGATTCACCACGATTTCATTGGTGTATCAAACCGACGTACTCTGGATTTTGCACGCTACCTGCACAAAATCGGTAAGACGACGTGGATTCGTTATGTGATTGTCCCTGGCTACACCGATACACCTGAAGATGCTCATCTTCTAGGTGAATTCATCAAAGATATGGATAACATCGAGAAAGTAGAACTGCTTCCATACCATAAGCTTGGTGCTCATAAGTGGGAAGCGCTTGGTTTTGACTACCCTCTTGAAGGTACAAACCCACCAAGCAAAGAGAAAATGGACGAGATTGTTGCTGTACTAAGCCAGTATCATTCAAACGTAAAGTACTAAAACTGACTTTACGTTCAACCTAAACTTCAAACGCTTCAATTTCGATTGAAGCGTTTTTTCTTGCCCGAGTTTTATCCTTTCACTTCTCTTTACAACTTTTATTTATCAACAGCAAAATTTATATTAAATCCGTGTTGAGATCATGTTTCTACGCGTAGGAATGCTGTTACTCTTACTGCAACAAAAAAATATAATATTTCGTTTTTAGTGAGGCTCCTCCCATGGAAATGACCAATGCTCAGCGTCTGATTCTATCAAATCAATACTACCTTATGTCTCAAATGGATCCTGAGAATGCAACAAAATACCAACGTCTACAAACGATTGTAGAACGTGGTTATGAACTCCAAATGCGCGAACTTAATAAAGAATTTGGTTGTTTGACTGAAGTAGAATGTCGCGAAATTATCGACATCATGGAGATGTACCATGCCATGCAAGAGTCGAACAAAATGCTCGCAGAGCAAGAGCAAGCGGAAGTAGATCAACGCCGCCTGCAGTTCTTAGGTTTTGATATCGCTTCTGAAGCTCAAATCGTACATTACGTGCGCTTCCTTGTTGACTCTGAAGGTCTGTACCCTCAATTTGATAAAGCGGATCACCACTTCAATAGCCAAATGCCAATGCTAGAAAAGTACCGTCGCATGCTCACAACATGGCGCAACTGCCCTCGTCAGTATCACCTATGTGCGACCGAACTATCTCAAATCTTTAATGCTTAATGCTTAATGCTTAATGCTTAATGCTTAATGCTTAATGCTCTAGTAGAGCAAATTTAATTCCGTTTATACAAGGGCTATTCATGAAGAATTGATCTGCTCCAGTTAGACTGGACACCGCATTAAGCTACATATTGTTTTTCAAAGTTAACTGGGCTTAGATACCCAAGAGCACTGTGCCTTCTTGTTCGATTATAATCAACTTCAATGTATTCAAAAAGCGCTTGGCGCATCTCTTCTC
>NZ_JAKJSY010000077.1:0-22146 GCF_050337445.1 Vibrio minamisatsumaniensis
CACCTAAATAGGCAATAAATAACAATCATAAAAATGCAGCCCGAAAGCTGCAATTAATAATAGGGTCGTAAAATGACCACAAATCTATTCACCATCAAGCCCACGAATAGGCTTAATCGTCCCCCACCCTTTACATGAAGGACAGTGCCAATACATGGCATGTGTCGAAAACCCACACTTACGACAGCGATAGTGGGGCTTAGCCTTCAATTGTTCACCGACCATAGATTGGAGTGTGGTTAAACTTTCTTTCGCTCGACCTTCTTCAGCTTCTGCTAGATGGTAATCAATCAGTCGATAAAAGCCTTTCATGGTTGGGTTTTTAACTAATTGCTTGGTTAACAGCTCTTGGGCTGAACCAATATCTTCATGCTGCGCAACGAGTTGAGCTAGCATCAATTCCGCGGATACACCGGCATTCTTATGTATACAGGCTTTGAGGAATTCAACAAGTTGCGCTTCTTGTCCGAGCTTGTGGTAACACTCAGCAAGGATCGGTAATACCTCACTGATAAAATCAATATCTTGCTCCAGAACGGCCTCTAAGCAAGTGATTGTCTTTTGATAATCTTCATTGGCTAAATGAAACTTGCCTAAAGCAATACTTGCACGAACACATTTGGGATCTTCGGACAGTGCCTTTTTGAAATGTTGAAGCGCTTTAGCACGGTTACCATCGGCTTGTTCTTGCATCGCAAGCTCACACCAAAAATGCGCTACTGTAGCACGCATCCTCATCTTTTTTTTGCCAAGCTTAACGAGGATATTTCCGTAGTGAATGGCTTTGCTCCACTCTCGGGTTTGCTGATAAATCGCCACCAGTTGCCGTAAAGCCCCTTCTTTATGATCAGGCTCATCAACAAGTTGTTCGAATATTTTTTCAGCACGATCAAGAAAGCCGGAGACCATATAGTCTTTAGCTAATTGTTGTAAGGCAAGATTTTTTTGGTCGAGGGTAAGCCCCGAACGAGAGATGAGGTTTTGGTGAATGCGAATAGCGCGGTCGACTTCACCTCTTGAACGGAACAAGTTACCCAACGCTAGGTGCGTATCAATGGTTTCATTGTCAACTTGAAGCAGTTCAATAAAATGATCAACGGCTTTATCAGATTGGTCCGACAGTAATAAGTTCAAACCCATCACATACTGACGGGAGATCTGGTGTGATTGTTTCTGTTTTTCTTGCTGAGCATTACGATTACCCATATACCAACCGTAAGCGGCTGCAATAGGTAAAAGTAAGAACAGTAACTCTAACATTCAATACTGCCTTTAAGCTTTAATATCAGCAGCGACCTGCTTTGATTGCTTATTAAGTTGTTTTTTCAAACGATGAATTTTGAGTTGAGATCGCATGTGCATGTTACCGAAAACTAACCAAGCAAGAGCAAAGCCTAAAACAAATACGACGCCTAATAAACTTGATAAGTGAAAATCACCCTGTGCGAGCAGATAGTTAAAGTTTACCGTCGTTTGGTTTTGAGAGCCTAGAGCCAATGCAATTAGGAAAAGGGCGATAACAGCGACTATTTTTATAATTTTGATAACTTTCATAGTTCACACTCATTAGTTAGTAAGCTGTACGATTATGCAGGAAAATTACTAATCAGACCACCATATTATGGTCATAAAAAAGCGGCATACATTATAGTATGCCGCTTTTCTTGATTCCGAACAGTAGGCTACAGCCCTGAGTTTACACGCTCACGTAGCTCTTTACCTGGTTTAAAGTGAGGAACGTATTTACCTTCTAACTCAACCTTATCACCTGTTTTTGGGTTACGTCCAACACGAGGTTCACGGTAATGCAGAGAAAAACTGCCAAAGCCGCGAATTTCGATTCGATCACCACTTTCTAGTGTTGAAGCCATATGCTCTAAAATGTCTTTTACAGCGTCTTCAATTTCTTTTGCAGAAAGGTGCGTTTGCTCAGCGCACAGTCTTTCAATCAATTCAGACTTAGTCATAGGTACCCTCGTTGGTTTTCTTTTTAGAAATTATAGACCTATCAGGAAAATAAGCAAAAAAAAAGGAGCCTTACGGCTCCTTTCTTGGCTATATAGCTATAACTCTCTTAACGAGAAGCTATTATTCGCCTTTAGCAGCTTTGAATGCGTCTGCCATTGCGTTACCGAACGCGCCTTCTTCAGACTTGTTCAGTGAAGCCATTGCTTCTTGCTCATCAGCTTCATCTTTAGCTTTGATAGATAGGTTGATTACGCGGTTCTTACGGTCTACACCAGTGAACTTCGCTTCAACGCTGTCACCAACGCTTAAGATTAGAGATGCATCTTCGATACGGTCGCGAGAAACTTCAGAAGCGCGGATGTAACCTTCAACGCCTTCGATTAGCTCGATAGTAGCGCCTTTCGCGTCAACTGCAGTAACAGTACCGTTTACAAGAACACCTTTCTTGTTGTCAGCAACGTATGCGTTGAACGGGTCGTTTTCCATTTGCTTAACGCCAAGAGAAATACGCTCACGCTCTGCATCTACTGCTAGAACAACAGCAGAGATTTCGTCGCCTTTCTTGTATTCACGTACAGCTTCTTCGCCTGCAGCGTTCCAAGAAATGTCAGATAGGTGTACTAGACCGTCGATACCGCCTTCTAGACCGATGAAGATACCAAAGTCAGTGATAGACTTGATCTTACCAGTAACTTTGTCGCCCTTAGCTTGCATTTCTGCAAATGACTGCCATGGGTTAGCTTTACACTGTTTCAGACCTAGAGAGATACGACGACGCTCTTCGTCGATATCAAGAACCATAACCTCAACTTCGTCGCCAACATTAACAACTTTAGAAGGGTGGATGTTCTTGTTAGTCCAATCCATTTCAGAAACGTGTACTAGACCTTCAACGCCTTCTTCGATTTCAACGAAGCAGCCGTAGTCAGTTAGGTTTGTAACACGACCAGAAAGTTTGTGACCTTCTGGGTAACGTTTAGCGATTGCTACCCATGGATCTTCGCCAAGTTGCTTAAGACCTAGTGAAACACGAGTGCGCTCACGATCGAACTTAAGAACTTTAACTAGGATTTCGTCACCAACGTTAACGATCTCTGATGGGTGCTTAACACGCTTCCAAGCCATATCTGTGATATGTAGAAGACCGTCAACACCGCCAAGATCAACGAATGCACCGTAGTCAGTAAGGTTCTTAACGATACCTTTAACTTCAGTACCTTCTTGTAGAGTTTCAAGAAGTTCGTCACGCTCAACACTGTTTTCAGATTCGATAACAGCACGACGAGAAACAACAACGTTGTTACGCTTCTGGTCTAGCTTGATTACTTTGAACTCTAGCTCTTTGTTTTCTAGGTGAGCAGTGTCACGGATAGGACGTACGTCTACTAGAGAACCAGGAAGGAAAGCACGGATACCGTTAAGTTCAACAGTGAAACCGCCTTTCACTTTACCGTTGATGATACCAACAACAGTTTCAGCTTCTTCACAAGCTTTCTCAAGTACGATCCAAGCTTCATGACGCTTAGCTTTCTCACGAGAAAGTTGAGTCTCACCGAAACCATCTTCAACAGCGTCTAGAGCTACGTCTACTTCAGCACCAATTTCAACTTCAAGTTCGCCAGCAGCGTTCTTGAACTGTTCAACTGGGATAGCAGATTCAGACTTAAGACCAGCATCTACAAGAACGAAACCGTTCTCGATAGCTACTACAGTACCTTTAACGATACTGCCTTGTTGGAATTCAGTTTCAGATAGAAACTCTTCAAAGAGTTGAGCAAAAGATTCAGTCATTATTTAATCTTCAATTATTAAACGTCCATGGGTATCCTACCGCATGGGGTTGATAAATTCGCCAGTCATCATCCTTGCGACCAACGCTCGTACTAGCTCGGCAACATTACCCAGCCAGTTTCGATTCAATATAGTGTAGTGCTTTCTCGACTACCTGTTCGATATTCATCGAGGTAGAATCAAGCACAAGCGCATCCTCAGCTGGGCGTAACGGCGCAACTGGGCGATTACGATCTCGGTCGTCTCGCTCTTGGATCTCGCTCAAAAGGTCGTCAAATTTAACATCTAACCCCTTCTGTTGCAACTGTTTAAGGCGGCGGCTAGCACGCTCTTCAGCACTGGCATCTAAAAAGATTTTCGCTTCTGCTTCCTTAAATACAACGGTTCCCATATCACGACCGTCTGCGACCAAACCAGGCGCTGTGCTAAAAGCACGCTGACGACGCAGCAGAGCTTCACGAACTCGAGGTAAGGCTGCAACTTTTGAGGCCGCCATGCCCGTCTCTTCTTTACGAAGTTCACCAGACACATCTTCACCTTCTAAGATAACCTTTACCAAGTCACCTTCAGCAATAAACTGTACGTCGAGATGAGTAGCAAGCGGTACCAAGGCGTCTTCTGATTCAGTATCCACACCGTGATGAATGGCCGCTAAAGCCAGTACGCGATATATCGCACCTGAGTCTAAAAGATGAAAACCTAGCTTGTCTGCTAGTAACATACACAGGGTACCTTTACCTGCACCACTTGGTCCATCAACCGTAATCACTGGGCTTTGAGAAGGCATCTTTTACTCCACGTTTTGTCGTAATTTGTATTCTGTATTAGCCGATCGCCATTACATTATAGGCGGCATATTATAAAGAAAAATTGAAAGTCGAGCGAGGTAATTCTCAGATAATTCAGGGTTGATGCTGCATAACAATACGCAAGCGTTCTAATATCAATCGATATCAACTTACAAAGATTATATACTCTTGATCGGCATGAAAAAGCCCCGCAAAAAGCGAGGCTATGTAACGTTGATGCGATGGATAAAAAACTTAACCGATAATGGCGCGAACGGCTTCTAAGTCTTCTGGCGTATCCACCCCCGCAGCCGGCGCTTCAGCCGCAACATCAACATGGATTTTCTCTCCATACCACAGCACTCGTAGTTGCTCTAGGCACTCAATACGCTCAAGGGGACTTGGTTCCCAATTGATGTAAGTATTGATAAAACCCGCGCGATAAGCGTAGATCCCAACATGACGCAGCAAAGGAGACTCCGCAGCCGTACCATTGTTCGCATAAGCATCGCGATCCCAAGGAATGGTTGCACGGCTAAAGTACAGTGCATAACCGTCTTTATCGGTCACGACTTTCACTGCATTAGGGTTAAACACTTCATCAGCATGAGTAATTTTCACACCTAGCGTTGCCATCGGTGCTGTGCTATTTGCCAAATTATTTGCCACCTGCCTAATAATGACTGGCGGAATAAGAGGCTCATCACCTTGAACATTTACGATAATATGATCATCCGGAATGTTCATCACTTTAATCACTTCAGCTAAACGCTCTGTGCCTGATTCATGATTCGGAGAAGTCATACAAACGGTCGCACCGAATGCGTTAGCCGCCTTCTCAACGCGAGCATCATCAGTAGCAATAATAACCTTATCCGCTCCCGCCTTCATTGACTGTTCGTATACCCATTGAATCATCGGCTTTCCACCAATATCAGCCAATGGCTTCCCTGGTAAACGACTCGATTGGTATCTTGCAGGTATCACAACCGTATAAGACATTACTTGCCCTCATCCATAGAAACGGTGCGAGCTTCAGGTTCTAAAAGAACAGGAATACCCTCTTTAATTGGGTAAGCAAGGCGATCAATTTTACAAACAAGCTCTTGCTTATCCTTGTCAAAAGTGAGTTTACCTTTACATACAGGGCAAGCAACGATCTCAAGTAGACGGTGATCCATAGTATTCCATAACCTCTTTTATTCTTTTTAAAATTTGCTGTTGTGAATGCTCATCAAACTGCGCTGAAACTGGAAGATACCACCAGTTTTCTTGCGCGTAGTCTTCACATTTAACGGCGTCTTTTTCTGTCATAATCAGGTTCATACCTTTGTTTGCTAAGGCATGAAGTTCATCTTGGTCAAAATCTTGATGGTCGGCGAAACCCTGTGTGAAAATCACATCACCATCAAGATCTTCTAATGTTTTAAAAAATCGGGGCGGATGACCTATACCAGCAAAAGCCACCAGCTTTGGTAGGTCTGCAACTGGCTTTTTCTGGCCGGTCATTAGATTAACAGCTTCACTCGGCAACAAAGACATTGAAAGCTCTCGCCCTTGCGTTTGACCGCCATTATTCACCAAAAAATCGACGTCATTTAAGCGTGAAACAGGCTCTCGTAATGGACCTAAAGGAATTAGACACTCACTGCCAAAACGTCTAACACCATCGATAACAGCAAATTCAATATCGCGTTCTAGGGCATAATGCTGAAGTCCATCATCAGTGATAATGACATTCACCCCTTCTTTCAGCAAAGCCTTTACGGCATTTGCACGAACAGGATCAACGGCGACAGGTGCTCCTGTTCGCTTGCGAATTAACCTAGGTTCATCCCCCGAATGTTCAGCGGGCGTATTCTCGTTTAACACTAACGGATAATTAGGTGCTTTTGCACCATACCCTCGAGAAACCACCCCAGGATTGAGCCCATTGGCTTGCAACATCTCAACCAACCAGATCACAACGGGGGTTTTACCGTTACCGCCAGCGGTGATATTACCAACAACAATGACAGGTAAAGGCGGGCGATAGGTTTCTTTCTTGCCTGATCGATAAGCTGAACGACGTTGAGTACTGATCATTTTAAACAGCAGACTCAATGGCCACAACAGCGGCCAAAGAAGGTACTTTAACGGATGATTGTTAAACCAAATTTTTTCGATCACAACAAAACCTAATCTTATCCGCTGAACTGAATTCGATGCAATTGGGCATAAGCGCCATCACGTTTAATCAGCTCGTCGTGAGCACCTCTTTCAATAATATGACCATCATCAACCACTAATATCTCATCAGCTTGCTCGACAGTCGACAGTCGGTGAGCAATCACCAACACAGTCTTATCTTTTTGCAACACTTCTAACGCAGACTGTATCGCTCTTTCAGATTCGGTATCCAATGCCGACGTAGCTTCATCAAGAATCAACACGGGTGCCTCTCTTAATAACGCCCTGGCAATCGCAATACGTTGTCGTTGGCCTCCAGATAGGCTTGCACCATTCTCACCAACTATTGTATCGATGCCATTTTCCATGCCTTCGATAAACTCTGTGGCGTGAGCAAGCTTCGCCGCATGTTCTATCTGTTCACGAGAATATTTTTCTTCGGCTGCGTAGGCAATGTTGTTTGCCACAGTGTCATTGAACAGGTGTACATTTTGAGAAACAAGGGCAAAATGCTCACGTAGATTCCTCAATTCGTAATCACGAATGTCGTGACCATCCAGCTCAATAGAGCCTGAGTCTACGTCATAAAAACGAGTAAATAAGTTGGCAATGGTACTCTTACCTGAGCCTGAGCGCCCAACAAGTGCAACGGTCTTACCTCTCGGTATATTAAAACTCACCTGATTGAGTGCAGGTTTCTCGGTACCTTGATAAGTAAACGTCACATCTTTAACAGCCACATCACCACTCACGGTTTTCGGTTTCAACGTACCTTTGTTTTGTTCTGTATCTAAGTCCATCAAACCAAATAAAGTCGTGCTCGCCGCCATACCACGTTGGAACTCAGAGGTTACGTTAGTTAAGGATTTCAGTGGGCGCAGTAAACCAAACATCGCTGAGAACACAACCGTAAACGTACCTGCCGTTAACTCGGCTTTAATAGAGTCAACACTAGCAAGATAAAGAACAATAACAATCGCAATAGAAGCGATCATTTGAATCACAGGGTTAGCTGCAGCTTGAGCCGTGACTAGTTTCATGCTCTGTTGTCGCATTTGATTGCTAACTTTATCAAAACGGTACTTTTCTAGGTTTTGACCGCCGTAAGTAAGCACCACCTTGTGGCCTTTGAGCATCTGCTCTGCTGAAGATGCAACATTGCCCATGCTGGTTTGCATGTTCTTAGAAATTTTTCTAAATCGCTTCGAAACAATGCTAATGGCCCAAGCCACAAAAGGAGCAACCGCAAATAGAACTAACGATAACTGCCAGCTATTCCAGAACATAAGCGTCAATAAACCAATGATGCTAGCCCCTTCACGCACAATACTGACCAAAGCTTTACTGGTTGCAGCAGAGACTTGCTCTGAATCATAAGTAATTCGAGATAGCAGTGCACCGGTCTGTTCTTTATCAAAAAAAGACACCGGCATATGCATGAAATGACTAAAAATTTTACGTCGAATTTCCATGACCACATTGCCAGAGACCCAGCTCAAGCAATAGGTTGAAACAAAGCCACTTGCACCACGGATGAACATCATGCCAAAGATAATAATTGGCAGCGTACGTAAAAAATCAGATTCCGCGTTACCAAAGCCTTCATCGAGTAACGGCTTTAGTAAGGAAATCATATAAGTATCAGAAACGGCATTTATAATAAGCGCAATTACCGCAACACCAAGGCCAGCTTTATATAGTCGAATATAAGTCCAAAGCCTTTTAAATGTGACCCAGGTAGTTTCATCTGTTTGTGTTGACATAGAATCGCTTAATTTTCTCACAATAATCTATCTATTCTACTCCCTTACGGAGCATCTGCCTATACCACTGCCTGCCTTGTTGTTCTCTAATCGTATGATATTGCCAACCTTCTGGGGCAAGGGTGATGGTTATTTGTCCGCTTTCTCCAGTATCAAGCCAAACACTCCCCGCAGCTTGATAACGTTCGATAACCGATTCACTCGGCATTCCCCATTGATTACCTTTAGCTAAAGAAGCGATCGCCAATTTAGGTGAAACGGTCTCAATAAATGCCCGAATAGACGATGTATTACTGCCATGATGCGGGACCAGCATCACGTCACTACGGAGACGCTCTCCTGCGCGAGCAAGCAACCACTCACTCACAAGTTCGATATCCCCCGTCAGCAACATCGAAAACTTGGCATTAACCTCCGATATACGGACCACGCAAGAGTGTGGGTTATATGCTCTTTTTACACGTTTCGGAGGCCACATCACTTCAAAAGTCACCCCTTGCCATGTCCACACTTCTCCTAGAATACATGCTTGAATGCTCGGCTGAACTGGAGCCGTCGATTGTGTTGGCTCATTCGCACTCTGACTGGCTCTTATCCACGTCGGTGTATAGTTCTCAAGTAGCGCCGGATAACCACCAGCATGGTCAGAATCAAAATGGCTCACGATTACCCCATCAATATGACTGATACCTCTATTATTTAAGGTAGGGATCAACAGGGACTCGACAATCGACCCACCCGGCCAAGCATTGCCAAGATCGTAAACCACAACTTGATGGTTCTTTTCTAAAACCACGGACAATCCATGCCCGACATCCAAAACGTCAATGGTTAATCTGTCTTGTTTGAACTTGCCAAACTCCCACCCCAACAAGAACACGAGGATGACGAATATTGATAGCTTTGAGTTCAAGTATCGGCTAACAAAACCGAAAAATAAGATCAGGAATACCGATACTTCGATCGTGTGATCATCAACTTGAAGCCAAAACGGTTCGGAGAAAGGGAGACTAAATACGAGGGGCTCTAGCGATAGATCGACCCATACCCAAAGCTTTTCGGCAAGGCTCTCAATAGAACCATTGACCGCAAACAAAAGCTCGGAGATCAAGCTCAGAAACATCGCTAAGAATAACAAGGGGATGGTCACTATCGACACCCAAGGCAACAGAAGTAAGTTGTAAAAGACCGAGATCAGACTGACCCCTTTAAAAAACAGCATCGAAAAGGGAGCAATCAATAACGTCAGCATAATCTGAATCTTGATGAGCTTTAACAATCGGCCGATAAAGGTCGAGTTTGAAGACGATAAGTTGCCGTTTAGTGTTATATAGAGTACCGCGCCCAATGCACCAAAGGATAACCAGAAGCTACTCGACAAAGCTGAGAACGGCCAAATCAACAGAACCACACACAAGCTCAATACTACATAGCGAATCAAACTGACATTTTGACCACGCCACAAAAAATAGCTTGCGAGAACACACATCACCAGAGCTCTGAGTGTCGGCAAAGTAAATCCTGCAAACCAACTATAGAAGTAGGCTAAACCAAGGCCAAACAGAGTGGGCAGCCAGATCAGTGAGCCTGATACCAATCGAATGGCCGTCCCCAATTGATAGCCGATACCAAAAGCAATCCCAACATGGAGTCCCGAAATCGCCATCAAGTGAATTAGCCCACTGCTTTTTAGCAAGTCCCATCGCTGAGGATCAATAAGGTCTCGATAACCAAAACTCAGAGCAATAATAAGATCGGTATTCGCTAGCTGACTTAACCTTTGCAGACGGCTTTCAAACCACAGAGAACGTAAGCTGGTACTAGAATGAATTCTATATTTTGTATCTGTTCGGTAGGTTGCGTTAGCCACCACTCCCCCACTGAACAGATGCCTTTCCAAATCAAAGCCGGCTTCATTAAGTTTACCCAAAACGGGGGTTATTGAAGCCGACAAGTAGACATTGTCACCAAGCGTTAACTTAAAAGGTGTAAATAACCTCAACTTAACTAATTGAGGGGCGCTTAATTTTTCACCATTAATTGATCTAACCACTATGACACTTTCAAAACCATGGCTATTTTTACTAAAAAGACTAACAACCATCGCATTTATGGTAGTATTCTGTCCTGATTGAAATAATCGATTGGTTTGTATTTCAATCGTATTCCCTAGGCAAATAACCAGTATCAATGCTGTAACTGACCCCCTTGCACTCCGGAAAACGCTATACTTTGTTGATGCTAAAAGTAACAACAGCATCAACGGTACCCAAAACCAATGTGGCATCACAGGCCAAAAGCTCGCTGACACAATCGTCGCAGCGAATGAAATCAAGAACCAAGTGTTAAACAAGAGAGTAGCTTCCTCCTATGCCAAGAAAGTTTATAAAACGATTTATGCCTGACCATGAGCTGATCAAGCGTCAGAAAGCATTGAAGGTTTTTGGCAATGTTTTGTACAACCCCAACTTATGGTGCCTTAACCGTCGCTCTGCGGCAGGTGCGTTTGCTGTTGGGTTATTCATGGCGTTTGTCCCTCTACCGAGTCAAATGATTATGTCTGCCGGACTTGCTGTCGCATGCGGTGTAAACCTGCCATTGGCAGTAGCACTTGTTTGGGTAAGTAACCCTGTAACCATGCCAGTACTCTTCTACTTTGCTTATAAGATCGGTGCGCTCGTTATGCACGTACCGCCTCAAGCCTTTCATTTTGAATTGTCTTGGAATTTCATCTTGGCGCAAATGAGTACGATAGGGCCTCCGTTCTTGCTGGGTTGTCTGATTTGTGGCGTAGTTTCAGCCATGGTTGGCTACTTTGGTATTCGCGGTTTATGGCGTTACTCAGTGGTAAGAAGTTGGAAGAAACGACAAGCAAGGTACTAAGTCACTTATTCTTGTTCGTTAACCTATCGTTGTCGATGCGTTACCAAAAGCGTACTCCTACAAAAATCAGGCAAACGGATGATTTCTACAAGATAGAGATGTAACCAAAGTCGTAAACAACGCGGTTTGAATTCAATAAAAAAGGATCCCTTTCGGGATCCTTTTTTGTCAGTGCCATTTCATCACATGAGCTGTTATTTAGAACTGAGCACCGAGGCTGGATTTAACTTAGCCGCTCGCGATGCCGGGTACCACGTCGCCAGTATACTTAAAACAATCGCCGTACCTGAAACAACAACAACATCCATCATATTCAGTTGTGATGGTAAGAAATCAACAAAGTAGATATCGCCGGATAAAAATTGGTGGTCGATCAGCTTTTCGAGCCCTTTGATCAGCGAGGTGAGGTTAAGTGCCACCAAGACACCGATTACACTGCCGACTAAACTGCCTAACACCCCCGAAAACACGCCCTGCCAAACAAAAATGCGTTTCACAAGGCCATCCGATGCGCCCATCGTTCTTAAAATTGCGATCTCTGATGCTCTGTCTTTTACCGCCATCATCAAAGTAGAAACAATGTTGAAACAGGCGACACCGATCACAAGAACCATCACCAAATACATAATGGTACGAACCAACTGGATATCTCGGTATAAGAAACCAAACTTCTGTTGCCAGCTGCGCAAGTACACATACACATCCAGCTGATTACCGACCTCACGTATAATGGCATTCGCATTCAGCACATCCGTGACTTTCAAAGCAACGCCCGTTACCGCTTCACCTAAGTTGGCGTAAACTTGAGCATCGCCGAGTGGAATCAACGCTAGGTTATGATCTATCTGGCCATTAAGCGTCAACAAACCAACGACTTTTACTCGAACACGCTTCGGTGCCTGTACTTTTACTGAGCCATTAACCGTTGGGATCATCAGAGTCAGATAATCGCCCACCTGCGCGCCAAGCACATTTGCGACACCAGCCCCTAAAATGATTTGTTGTTGCCCAGCCTTAAACTCACTCCAAGCCTTTTTGTCGATAAATCTTGATAAGCTCGATACCTGTCGCTCAAGCTGAGGGTCAACCCCTCGAACTTCGATCGCTTTTAGCGCCTTACCTTTTTCAGCAAGCGCTGTAATTTTCACATAAGGTGCGGCCGCAACGACTTTGTCGTGCTTCACCGACTGCTCAATAACATGCTTCCAGCGCGTTATCGGTTTTTGCACGCCCTCAAACTCCCCATGAGGAATAACAGAAAGCACTCGAGATTCAAGCTCTCGTTCAAAACCATTCATCGCAGACAAGCCAATAATGATCACGGCAACACCAACAGCAATACCAATGGTTGAAGACAAAGAGATGAATGACACCATCTTGTCCCGCTGTTTAGCTCGGCTAAATCGTCCACCAATCAATAGAGATAAAGAAGAAAACACTTAGATCCCCTCTTTTTCAACATGAACCAACAAACCATCTTGCATATGCAGTTGGCGGTCCATCTTTCCAGCCAACTCACCATCATGAGTGACAACCAAAAATGCCGTATCGTATTCACGATTAAGTTCACGCATTAAGTCATAAATAGAAAGTGCGGTGTTGTGATCAAGGTTACCGGTCGGTTCATCAGCTAAAACCAAAGCGGGCTTATTCACTAATGCTCGTGCGATTGCCACACGTTGTCTCTCACCTCCAGAAAGCTCTGAAGGTCGGTGGTCGACGCGATGACTCAAGCCAACTTTATCCAGTAAACGCTGCGCTTCTTGTTTAGCTTTCGCTGGCTTCTCGCCACCAATCAAAAGCGGCATCGCCACATTTTCAAGCGCTGAAAAATCAGAAAGCAGATGATGGAACTGGTACACAAAGCCAAGATGTTGATTACGAAGCTTGGCTTGCTGATTTGAACTTAGAGACGCTAAGTCTCGACCAAGAAAGCTTACGCTACCGTCAGAAGCGTCATCTAACGCTCCTAAAATATGCAATAGCGTACTTTTACCGGAACCGGATGTACCAATGATAGCAACCAGTTCCCCTTTCTCGATGTCAAAGCTGACCCCCTTGAGTACTTCCGTATCGAGCGAGCCTTCACGGTACGTTTTACGGATATCATTACATTGAAGAAAATTACTCATAACGAAGGGCCTCAGCAGGTTTCACAGACGATGCACGATAAGAAGGGAACAGTGTAGCAATCAAGCTAAGTGCGATAGCCAGAACCACAACAACGGCGATTTGAACCGGATTAATTAAAATAGGTAGCTGACCACCAAATGAGAATAAAGCCACACCCATCGCCTCTAATACTGTATTGAGGTTCATCGCTAAGATAACGCCTAATGCACCACCCGATAGGGCGCCAATCACGCCGCTACTCGCCCCTTGAACCATAAATATCCCCATCACTTGACCATCGGTCATGCCCTGGGTTTTTAAAATTGCAACTTCGGATTGCTTCTCCATCACCACCATAATCAGAGCTGAGATGATATTAAATGCAGCAACACCGACGATCAGCCCAAGCATCAAGCCCATCATATTTTTTTCCATACCAACAGCTTGAAATAGCTCGCCACGTTGATCGCGCCAATCACTCCATAACCACCCCTCTGGTAACGGTTGATTTGATAGTTCTGCCACTTCAAACGGGTCATCAAAAAACAGTCTCCAGCCTGAGATCGTATCAGACTTGTAACGCAACAAACGCCCGGCATCTTGAATGTCTGTCATCATAAGTTGCGCATCAATATCCGAGCCCGTATTGAAAATGCCGGCCACGGTAAAATTTCGTTGGCTAGGGATACGTCCCAGTGGCGTGTATTGGCTCGCGCTGGTCACCATTAAGCGAACTTTATCGCCCATAGATACCTTCAAGTTTCTCGCCAAAGTATGGCCAAGGAACACTTGATATTGCCCAGCTTTCAGTGAAGATAACTGACCGGCAATTAAGTGGCCGCGAAGAGGGTCATCGGAATGGGGTTCGATACCAATCAACAGGCCCGCCGACAATTGAGCCGAACTTTGAATAACCGCCTCGCTGCGTACAATCGGTTCGACATGACCGTCTAGCGACATTTGCTTTGCAAAGCTAGGGGCTTGCTCTGAGAGCTGCGTGGATCCGCCTTGTTCATAAACGACAGCTTGAGGCAAGACACCAAGAATTCGGTCTTTTAACTGCGCTTCGAATCCATTCATGACCGATAAAACCGTGATCAAAGAGAGCACACCAATGGTGATACCTGCCGTCGACATGTAAGAAACAAAACGGCTAAAGCGATCACCTGAACGGCCTTTCAAATAACGCAGGCCAACAAAAATTGAAATAGGATGAAACATACTTTGAACCATCAAAAAGGGATGCAGGCTAATGTAACGGGTATTACGGTGACTGTGTAGGGGGTAATTGAAAATATAGAGTGAATTAACTCAATTAGTTAGTCTTGAAAAACAGAACATTGTCAAATATCGGCATTTCAAACAACTATTTGTGACTTTCAATTATCTAACCTTGATTACTACGGCCACATAGCGATAATCAATACATTATTTCAAGGAACTAGCGCATGACAGCACCAGAGTTTTTCACCGTTCACCATTGCCTCACTGTGAATATTGAACCAATGGAAAGTAATTTCACTTTACCTTCTCAAATTCAATTTGAATCCGAGATCCCTGCCCCGTTTGTTGTGGCGAGTGAATTTAGCCAATTGGACTTATTAGCCGACAGTGCGCGCGCGGAACTCAAAAACAGTAACTTGAAGAACGTCATCAATTTATTGGATACGCAAAACTCCAAATTAAACCTCTTATTGAGCTTTATGCTGTCGCAACAAGATGATGAGAAATTCCGTACTCACACATACTCATTCGGTGCGAGTCAATTTTCCTGTTTTGCCAAGACCGATTTAGAACTTGGCCGCTTAGTAAAGGCCAAGCTTTTTCTCGAGCAGCCTGCGGCGGCTATTTATTGCTATGCTGAAGTCTTTGCGAGCGAACCAAAAGACTCAGGTTTCGAAATCAAATTTAACTATGCTCATCTTCGTGATGCCGACCAAGACTTGCTTATCAAAGCCGCCCTCCATCAACAACAAAAGCTCTTGCGTCAACGCTCCCTAGTACGAGATAACAAGTAAATTAACATGACTAAACATTCCATTTTCACGCTACCTCTACTTAAAGGAGCCGGTGACAAGAAACACATCGGTAACTTAGTCGGTTCGTCTCTCGCTCTTGCCATTGCCAAACTCGCGGAGCAACACAACAGCCATACCTTATTGGCGGTTCCGGACCCACAAATTGCGCTTAAACTTCAATCTGAAATTGAACAATTCACTCAGGCTGAAGTCGCACTGTTCCCTGATTGGGAAACGCTGCCTTACGACAGCTTCTCACCACATCAAGAGATTATTTCAGATCGTATCGCGCGCCTTTATGCTCTGCCAACTCAAAAAGATGGCATCACAATCGCACCAATCAGCACATTACTGCAACGCCAATCTCCGCGTGAATTTTTATTACAGCATACCCTGATGGTAAAAACGGGTGACCTCTACTCGTTAGAAAAGCTGCGTCTTCAACTTGAAAAATCTGGCTATCGTTATGTCGATCAGGTGTTTGGCCCGGGTGAGTATGCGAGTCGAGGATCGATTCTTGACCTGTTCCCGATGGGCAGTAAAGATCCGTATCGTATCGATTTTTTCGATGACGAGATCGATACGATTCGAACTTTCGACCCTGAGAACCAACGCTCGATCGAAGATATCTCCGAGATCCGACTGTTGCCTGCTCATGAATTTCCAACCTCTGAAAGTGCCATCGAAGATTTCCGGATTCGCTGGCGCCAGCAATTCGATGCACGCCGTGAGCCCGAATCAATTTACATGCAGGTTTCTAAAGGAACCTGGCCTGCTGGTATCGAATACTGGCAGCCTATCTTCTTTGACCATACCGAAACCTTGTTCGATTACATTGCTGATGAATCGCAAATATTAGTGCTAGGTGATGTTGAAACCGCCATCGATACTTTCCTCACTGATGTTGCTCATCGATACGAACAACGCGGTGTCGACCCATTGCGACCACTGCTTAAACCGGAACAGCTTTGGCTACAAAAAGACGAACTTTTCGCCCATTTTAAACAGAAACCACAGGTCAGTCTGAGCTTAGATCCAATTGAAGAGAAAGCCGGACGGACCAATCTTCCGATTATCTCTCTACCGGATCTCAGTGTTCAACATCAGAATAAAGAACCACTCGCAAACCTAAGAAAGTTCACTGAAGCCTTCGACGGAAAAGTCGTGTTTTCGGTTGAGTCAGAAGGCCGACGTGAAGCACTGAGCGAATTGCTTAGCGGCATCAAAGTTCGTCCAAGCGAAATGACAAACCTTGATGCAGCCCTTGAAGCTAAAGAAAAGTTCAGTCTGATATTAGGTTCTGCCGAGCACGGATTTATCCATCAAGCTCAGAATATCGCTCTTATTTGTGAAAGCGATTTATTAGGCGATCGCGTTATTCAACGCCGTAAGAAAGATAAAAAGAGTGTTAACAGCGACACCGTAATCCGTCACCTTGCTGAACTCAAACCCGGTCAGCCCGTCGTTCACATTGATCACGGTATTGGTCGTTATATTGGCCTGCAAACACTCGAAGCCGGTGGCATGAAAACCGAATACGTCACACTTGAGTATCAAAATGATGCCAAGTTATACGTACCCGTCGCTTCTTTAAACCTTATTGGTCGCTATTCTGGTGGTGCTGAAGATTCTGCACCACTGCATCGGCTCGGTGGTGAAGCCTGGCAAAAAGCGCGCAAACGCGCGGCTGAAAAAGTCCGTGACGTTGCAGCAGAGCTACTCGATGTTTACGCCAAGCGCGAGCTAAAACCCGGCTATAAATTTGTACTCGACCGAGGCCAATACGCAACCTTCAAATCAGGTTTCCCATTTGAAGAAACCGATGACCAAGCCATGGCGATCAATGCCGTTATGTCTGATATGTGCCAAGCAAAAGCCATGGACCGCTTAGTGTGTGGTGACGTGGGTTTTGGTAAAACAGAAGTCGCGATGCGCGCCGCGTTTGTTTGTACCGACAACAACAAACAAGTTGCGGTGTTGGTACCAACGACCCTACTTGCTCAACAACACTTCGAAAACTTCCGCGACCGCTTCGCCAACTTACCGATTCGTGTTGAAGTGCTTTCTCGATTCAAGTCAGCTAAAGAGCAAAAGTTAATCATGCAAGATGTCGCCGACGGTAAGGTTGATATCTTAGTGGGCACTCACAAGCTACTTTCAAGTGAAATAAAGTTCAAAGACCTGGGGTTGCTGGTTGTCGATGAAGAGCACCGTTTTGGCGTTCGCCAGAAAGAGAAAGTGAAGGCCATGCGGGCGGATGTCGATATCCTCACTCTAACCGCCACACCGATTCCTCGAACGCTGAATATGGCAATGAGTGGCATGCGCGATCTTTCGATCATCGCAACCCCACCAGCACGCCGCTTAGCAATAAAAACCTTTGTTCGTGAGAGTGACGATGCGGTAGTAAGAGAAGCCGTTTTGCGTGAAATCATGCGTGGTGGTCAAGTTTACTTCCTGCACAACCAAGTCGACACCATAGAGAAAACCGCCGAGTCTTTACAGAAGTTGATTCCAGAGGCCCGCGTAACCGTGGCACATGGTCAAATGCGAGAACGCGAACTAGAACGCATCATGAATGACTTCTACCACCAGCGTTTTAACCTACTGGTATGTACCACCATCATTGAAACCGGTATCGATGTACCCACCGCAAATACCATTATAATGGACAGAGCCGATAACCTTGGTTTAGCACAACTGCATCAATTACGTGGTCGTGTGGGTCGTTCGCACCATCAAGCTTATGCGTACATGCTAACACCACACCCGAAAGCGATGACCAAGGACGCAATCAAACGATTGGACGCCATTGCTTCTCTAGAAGATCTGGGCGCAGGCTTTACCCTAGCAACTCACGATTTAGAGATTCGTGGCGCGGGTGAACTGTTGGGTGATGAACAGAGTGGTCAAATCCAGTCGGTTGGCTTCACACTCTATATGGAAATGCTTGAACAAGCCGTTGAGGCCCTAAAAGAAGGTCGAGAGCCTTCACTTGATGACTTATTGCGTGAGCAAACCGAGATAGAAATGCGGCTGCCAGCACTGTTACCAGACGACTATATCCCAGACATTAACACGCGCTTATCTACCTACAAACGCATTGCAAGTGTCAGCGATACAGACGAATTGGCCGAGTTGAAAGTCGAGTTAATTGATCGCTTTGGTTCTCTTCCCGATGCAACCAAAAACCTGTTGTCAATTTCAGAACTCAAATTAGCAGCCGCGTCCATCAAAGCGAAGAAAATAGAAGCTCACGACAAGGGTGGATTCCTAGAATTCTACCCGGATGCTGACATAAACCCGGCCTACCTTGTTAAACTGTTGCAATCTCAACCGCAAAAGTTTTCAATGGAAGGTCCAACAAAGTTCAAGTTTACGATACCATTGGTCGACAGACGAAAACGAATTCAATTTGTTAGTGATTTATTGGGCGAATTCAGACAGAACTTACTGCCTTCAGCTTAAGGCCCAACCCACTGCACCTATAAATTATCCAGCCGTTAGTTCGGCAGGAAGATGGAGTAAAAATGAAAAGACTGATCCCACTGCTACTATTGTTCGTCTCACTGCCAAGTTTGGCACAGAGACAATTTGATATAGAAGTGATCATTTTTAAGCGCGCTGTTGATGCAGAAAAAGTGAATGAATCTTGGCCAAATACCCTGCCAAAAATTTCTCTAGAGAATGTCGGGGCATTTCAAGATACCCAATACCGCGCGAAGAAAGGCGTTAAGATGCTTCCATACTCGGAATACAAACTGACGCCTCAAAAAGATAAGTTGCGCCAACATGCAGGTTTTGAAGTTCTTTTCCATAAAGCTTGGCGTCAAGGCGACCAAGGGAAGAGCTCTGCTCCTATTTTCCATATTCAAGCAGGCAAAGACTTCTCTAAAGACTTTAACCCTGACGGCTCTCAAAAAGGGGCCTCGGCCAAAACAGAGGTTGATGGCTTCAAAGAAGAAACCATTGATAAACCACTGTACGAACTAGACGGAAAGTTACAAATCTACGTGCAGCACTACCTATATGCTGAAACAACATTAGATTTAAAAGCACCGAGCGTTCGTGAAGTCACCTTAAAAGAGCCACAAATCGAACTGGATTCACCAGTCAGTGGAGCAGAAAGCAATGTTCAAGTCGGTAACTTAACCGAGATTTCACCAACGGTGGAAGTTGAAGAGTTCCTAAAGAGCTACCGTATGAATCAAAAACGTCGTATGCGCAGTACAGAGACTCACTACCTTGACCACCCACTGTTTGGGATGGTGATTCAAGTTCGACGCGTTGCACAATAAGTTGTTAGGTTCAGCGCTCCACTATATTTGTATTGAGAATTAACAATATAATTAACCCTAAACGCCCTCCATTGTGAGGGCGTTTTATGAGCATTCATAATGTTAATTGGTAACTCCTATGAGTCCTAGTTTTCAGATCCATACACAAAATCTTAGCCTCAAAATCATTGAAGCCTCTGAGGCCCAAGAATTGTCTCAACTGATTCAGTCATCCCCCAGTTTGTTACCATGGCTCGACTGGTGCCACAGCGAATTTTCTATCGTAGAATCAGAAAAATTCATTCTGGCGACGCGCTTAAACTGGGTCAAAGCTGATTCATTTGGCTTTGGTATCTTTGAACGAAAAGACAATAAGTTAGTCGGTATGGTCGCGATCAATGAACTCTACCACACCTTTAATATGGCAAGCTTAGGGTATTGGGTTGGGGATGAATTTCAAAGGCAAGGTATCGCAAAAGAAGCCGTTCAAGCGCTATTTGAGTTTTGCTTTGCCCAACTTAAATTAACGCGTTTAGAGATTGTCTGCGATACAAACAACTTGCCTAGCCAAAAACTCATCGAGAGCTGTGGCGCTGAACGAGAAACCATCGCCAAAAACCGGTACCTCTTTAACGGTAAGCCCCGAGATGGCGTCGTTTATTCAGTAATACCGCCAACATCTTAGCTGAACTGTATTCAACCGTTCGAAAGTCACGTTTTCAACACGATCAAAAAAAGAGCTCCGAAGAGCTCTTTTTTATTCTATTTGTCGCAGAGCTTAACTGATTAGTGAAGCTTCAGGTTTGGACGAAGCACACGGTTAATACGGCCAACCAACATCATTAACGACGTTTTAATGATACCGTGAAGCGCAACTTGGTGCATTCGATACAGAGATATGTACACCACACGAGCAATACGACCTTCAACCATCATTGACCCTTTAGTCAGGTTACCCATCAAGCTACCTACTGTCGAGAAACGACTGAGAGAAACAAGCGAGCCGTTATCTTTGTAAACGTAATTTTTAAGATCTCGGCCGTTGAGCGTCGCAATAATATTGTTGAATGCACAACTTGCCATTTGATGGGCCGCTTGCGCACGCGGTGGAACAAATGAACCATCTGCTTGTGTACATTGTGCTAAATCACCGATAACAAAAATATTATCGTCAAGTGTCGTTTGCAACGTGTCTTTCACAATAAGCTGGTTAATACGGTTCGTTTCAAGACCACCAATATCTTTTATAAAATCAGGGGCTTTGATACCAGCTGCCCAAACCATAATTTGAGCTTGGATCTTGTCGCCATCTTTGGTTGTTAGACCTTCAGAGTCAGCCTGAGTCACCATAGTATTAGTACGAACGTTTACACCAAGTTTCGTTAACTCAGAGTGCGCTGCGCTTGAAATGCGAGGTGGTAGAGCTGGGAGAATACGCTCACCCGCTTCCACGAGGTTCACGTTCAGCTTACTTGAATCTAGGTCACCAAAACCGTAAGTACGTAGCTCTTTGACTGCATTGTGCAGCTCGGCAGACAGCTCAACACCGGTTGCACCAGCACCAACAATCGCGATATCCACCGTACCTTGACCGTTCTTGGCATGAAGCTTTAAGAACTGGTTGTTCATTTCAGTACGGAAACGGTGAGCTTGTTCTGGGCTATCAAGGAAAATACAGTTATCACGAACGCCAGGAGTGTTGAAGTCGTTCGATGTAGAGCCGAGTGCCATAACAAGAATATCGTATTCAAGTTCACGGCTTGGCATAAGCAGTTCACCATGTTCATCTTTCAGCGCGCTCAGAGCAATCACTTTACGCTCACGATCGATGTCATTCAAGCTACCCATTTGGAAATCGAAGTAATGGTTTTTTGCGTGTGCACGGTAACTTAACGCGTCAACACCCTCATCCAATGAACCGGTTGCCACTTCATGAAGTAACGGTTTCCATAGGTGACTTGCTTTACGGTCAACCAGAGTAATCTGGGCGCGTTTTTTTCGGCCTAAAGTTCGACCTAGTTTCGTCGCTAGTTCTAAACCACCAGCACCGCCGCCTACTACGATAATTTTGGTCACAATGACAATCCTCTACAAAATGAATAAATGGGGTTCGGCTCGATCACTCCAACCGATAAATTCTATGTCTCTACTCAGCCTTCTTAAAGAGGTTGTGTCCTACGGAATAACCGCGAAAGAAAACGACAGTTCACCGAGTAGTTAGAGGGGTTACAAGCAACAAACATTGGCTTGCTACTTTGCTCACGCGGATAAAAAAGTGGCTACCTGAGAGGCAGAACACAAATTATGGGCAAGTTTTCTCACTCGCTCTCAATTTTTTTTGATATTTATCAAAATATTTTATTTCAGAACATTATAT
>NZ_JAKJSY010000078.1:0-22041 GCF_050337445.1 Vibrio minamisatsumaniensis
GTATCAAAAAAAGGTAGCGGAGAGTGGGTTAACACAAAGTATGTCGAGAAAAGGTAACTGCTTGGATAATGCGGTTGCTGAAAACTTTTTTGCTTTACTCAAAACAGAGATGTATCACAACCAAAGCTTTGAAGATGCAGATGCACTGATAGAGAAAATTAAAGAATACATCGAGTACTACAATACCAAACGTATAAAAGTGAAACTAAAAGGCCTGACTCCGATAGAATATCGAACTCAGGCCTTGAAAGCCGCTTAACAGAAATGTCCAACTTTATGGGGTCACTTCAATATCGCTGGCTTTTTCCTTTCCTGCTTGTCCTAAATCACTGACAACACAATATAGCTCAACTCAATAGGCATCGATGATAAGTTCGTTGACGACTAGCTTGTAACAAGGATGATGCCTATTTCAGATGGCTCATATTCTATCTCAGGCCTGATTTGAAGGGCTTAAAGAATAATCATCCCATCTCGATAAGTCAGTGCAGGAGAAACATCTTGCCCAAGCAACACCGGACCATCAAGGTCGACAACCTCAGACTGAACCGCGATAGGTAGCGCTGTACGCATAGCCAATGATGTACCAAGCATGCAACCCGACATTAGGGTGAACCCGAGCCTTTGCGCTTCTTCTGCAAGTACGAGGGCCTCTGTCAGTCCTCCCGTTTTATCTAACTTGATGTTCACCATTTCATACTTACCCAACAATGATGATAATTGTGAAGTAGTATGACAGCTTTCATCAGCACACAATGGGATAGGGTGTTTAATGTGCGCCAATGATGCATCGTGATCTTGCGGTAAAGGTTGTTCAATCATTGCGATATCAAACTCTGTCAGTTGAATAAACAACTCTTCGAGATTGATCCCTGTCCACGCTTCATTCGCATCTAATACAATTTTAACCTTTGGTGCCGCTTCTCTGACAGCTCGAACGCGCTCGACAATAAGATCCTGATCAAGCTTCACTTTCAGTAGTTTGGCACCGTTCGCGACATAATCTCTAGCCTGTTTTGCCATAGCTTCTACAGTACCAATGGAGACCGTCATCGCGGTAATGATTTGAGCCGGTAACTCAAACATACTATTTGGGAACTGTTGGTTATTTTGCTTGGCTTCCAAATCCCAAAGCGCACAGTCGACGGCATTACGTGCCGCTCCACCAGCTAATAAAGACTGAAGCTGATCTCTGAGCTCTTCAGGATCAGTCATACCTCGCTCAAACGCGGCTTCAAGTGAACTGGCAGCTTGTTGAATCTGCGCTAGCACTGACTCCGACGACTCACCATATCTTGGGTAAGGCGTACACTCCCCTTGAGCTCGTTTACCATTATGTTCAATATAAACACGAACGACATGACACTCTGTTCGGCTACCTCGGGATATACGAAAAGGCGTTTGCATCGCGATAGTAATAGGTTCTGCTGTAATCTTCATAATTTAACTCGGTTGATGTTCGCTTTGACAAATGGAAATAGAAAATGATGAGGTCGTTAAAGTGAATGTCACAAATGTTCGAACATTAATTGTACATTCAAATACACACAATTTAAGTCATAGAACTTAGGTCAATTGCCGATTGGGTTGTTTTTAATAACAACACTTCAATTTTAGGCTGGAGTAGTGCCGACCAAGCTTGGTATGCCTGAGCATTCAAGTGCAAATCATCACAACTGTATCTATTCGATAATAATTGGTTAGGGGCTAGCACCTTGTTTACATCTAAAAACTCAATCTCATGCTGTTCACAATAGGCTTGTAACCTTTGATTGAGCAGTGAAACCTGAACATTCAACCCCTGCAGCCTACACCCTACGTACAATGTAGATTGAACAAGAATTGAAATGCCTTGAGCTCGCCATGTGGTCAGTATCTCAATATAATTCTGATAGATATGATCGACACTGTAGCCTTGTGCAAGATCATTGATCCCTGCCATAAAACATACGAGCTTTGGCTTCACGTTCAAAGTGGTATCGATACGGCGTAGCATGCCGGCCGTCGTGTCACCAGCAAGGCCACGATTCACCATAGAGATCTCCCGGAAAATATCAGCCCAGGGTGCCCACTCGGTGATCGAGTCACCAAACATCACTAAGTCAACACTCGGGGAGAAATGGCGATGATTGTCTGCTGCCATGATGTAACGGCTCATACTATGACCTCGTTGCTGAATCTCAGATTGAATTGCGACCGACTTGAGAATTTCGCTGTCCGGCGTGGTGCGATCAAATTGAGCCAATAACGCTTCGATGTGAGGCTTAAAAGGGCTGAGATGTGTATCGAGGTGGTGGTGCTCTTTAAGGGAAGATAACCTCTCTAATAAAGTGTATAGAGACTGGGTTTGCCCCACTTCCTGGAATAACTGATATAAATCGAGGACAGGATGCTGTTGCAGTGCAGCAAGTAATTGCTCGTCTTCCATGGTGTTATCTAACCCTTCAATGGTCTGCTGATGGACTCAAGATAATATCCGATTACGTGTGGGATAGATAACACCAGAAGCGGTAAATTACTTTTCTGTAACTAATAGATGATTACGGTTATCACGGCTTTTTTTAATCAGCTCATTGCTCTCATCCATGTCATCAGATTTGGCAAGGCGATCGTAAAGCAGAACGTTCACACTCGCAGCTAAGTTCATACAGCCAACCGTTGGCACATAAACAACATGGTCAGCTCGATTAGCGACATCTTGAGAAATAGAACCGTCTTCTGGCCCAAAGATATAGATCGCGTTTTCCGGATGTTTAAAACGTGGCAGTGGCGTTGCACCTTCAGCCAACTCCACACATACGATCTTGGTTTCTGAATCAAGGTTATCTAAAAACGACTCTACGCCTATCAGTGGGATAGTGCGTGCTGCACTTTTAGTATCGGTGTGAAATTTAGCCGCCTTTTCGTAGCGTTGCCCTGTGTATTTAACTTCGTCGACTTGGTAGCAACCAGCCGCACGCATAACCGCCCCTACGTTTGTCGGGCTCTTTGGGTTAGTTAAACCAATAGTGACATGGCTTTTGTTCATGGGTCTTTCTCACTTAACGAATAGACATAGCTGGGTGCTATAAAGCGTGGCATTCTACCAAAGCAACAGCAAATACCAAAGCATCGAAAACGACTTCCTATAACGCCCCTCCCCCTGAAAACCTAAGTCGTTCAAAGCGAACCCCTAAGCATATCCAGTTTGTCAACAACACGTTCAATATTGCATCCATATCGAAAAAATGACACTGAACCTCTCAAGAAGCTGAAAATGGCACGAAAGCCTAGATCGCTCCCAACTGCTCAGACAGGAAATCGACTAACAGACGAACCTTTGAAGACAAGTTACGGTTTTGCGGATAAAGCGCCCAGATCCCCTCTTTATCATCTCGATAATCGGACAGCACCTCAACCAACTCCCCGGATTCTAAATCTTCACTCACATAGTATTCCGGTAATTGCACCAAACCAATGCTCTGCTTCGCCGCATCCAACAAGGCCAAGCCACTATTGCATTTGATACGTCCAGTGACACGAACCGAACGAGGGCGACCGTTTTCTTTGAAACGCCAATGCTCGAAACCACCAACCAAACATGGGTGATTGCTCAGTTCAGAGAGTGTATGAGGCTCCCCATAGCGTTCAATATATTCGGGGCTTGCACATACATAGAGCTGTCGTTGGGAAAGCTTCTTTGCGACTAAACTTGAATCTTCTAGCCGGCCAAGGCGAATTGCGACATCAACACCTGAGTCAATAAGATCGAGCCTTTGATTGGTCAACATCAGCTCAAGTTCCACCTGCGGGTAGCGCTTTAAAAACTGGTGAAGAAGTGGCGCGAGTTGCCGCTCACCATAGGTTACAGGAGCTGTGACTTTCAGTAGGCCTTTAGGCGTAGATTGCATCTGCGTGACCGCTAGCTCTGCCATTTCTAAACCTTCAACCAACAACTTACATTGCTGATAATAGAGTTGCCCGGCCTCTGTTAGCGAGACCTTACGAGTTGTTCGATTTAGCAATTTCACCGCTAAGCGTTCTTCCAGATTCGCCACTCTACGACTGATTTGAGCTACTGACGTCGTGAGTTTCTGCGCGGCACCAGTAAAGCTTTCACGCTCTGCGACTGCAACAAACTCACTGACTCCTTCCCAATTGGCCATACCTTTATCCTATGCTGAACCGGTTACCTCGACAGTGTATTGAAGTTATAAAATACTGTCACCTTACTTGATGTGCTCTGCGGATAAACCAACACGGCTCGACCAATGCATATAATGGTTCTCAACGCTGAGCACCATTTTTACCATTGACATAGTGCTTTCGGTAAAGAAAGGGCAATCTTATCCTTTGTTCGAAACTTATTTATCACCAATAGACGCAAAGACTGGAGAAGTGTGATAAATAACACCATAATGTAGGGCTCTAAAATAAATAGGTAAGAACATGAAAATTTGTGGTGTTGAAATCAAAGGTAACGATGCAGTCATCTGTCTTCTTTCTCTATCAGATGGTGTATTTAACATTCCTGATTGCCGAGTTTCTAAAGTTTCAATTAGCGACGCAAACGACACACAGAATATGAAAGACTTTCAATTCTCTTTTGCAAAGTTAATGGAAGATTACCAAGTAGATAAAGTTGTAATTCGTCAACGCCAAACGAAAGGCAAATTTGCAGGTGGTGGTTTCGGTTTCAAACTAGAAGCGGCAATTCAGTTGATCGATGGCCTAGACGTAGCGGTTGTGTCACCGGCCGACATCAAAGAAAGTATTAAGCGCAACCCTCTGATGATGAAGTTCAAAGAAACTGGCCTTAAGCAATACCAAGAAGCCCCGTTTACAACGGCATACGCTTGCTTGATGAAGCGCTAATCAAAAGCCGCTTACCAAAGTTTGATGCAGAAAGAGCCTGAGTATTCAGGCTCTTTTTTGTTTCTAGTTATCAGCTTTAAGTAGAATGAGTTTTGGTATACACATTACCGCTCTAACGCTGTTCGTCTGCGGGGCTTAATCCATTCGGGCTTCCTCACCACCAAATAAACCGCAGCGGCAGACAAGGCGAAGCCTATTGCACCATAGATGTCGAACGACTCACCGAAAATAAGCCAGGCTTGAATTGCAGTCGTCGGTGGAACTAAGTAAAACACTGAGGCCACACTTGAAGATGCGCCATGCTCTACCATGTAAAGCAACAATAATATGGCAACGCAAGACAAAACAACCACCAACCAGATTAGCGTCAGCGAGAATTCTACAGTCCAGTTTACCTGCATCGTTTCGTAACGCATTGCGAACGGCAGAAACAGCGACGCCGAAGCCAAATATTGCACCATAGCGCCGCCGACCATATCAGTACCCTGACAGAAGCGCTTCTGATACAGAGTGCCGCAGGTAATACCCACCAAAGCAACCAAACACAATATCGTTGCCAAGCCTTTTTGATCATCCGACTGCCATTCAATATTGCCCATCAACACCAAACTGATACCCGCAAAACCAAGCGCTAGTCCCAGCCATTGTGCCAAATTAAAACGCTGCGAAGTACAACTGATCATAATCAAGGCGGTAAGAATCGGTTGCAAGCCCACAAGTAGAGAACTTAACCCGGCGGGCATACCCATATCAATCGCCAGATAGGTGCCACCAAGGTAGAAACCATGAATCAAGATGCCAACCACACAAGCGTGGACGAATGCTCGACCACGAGGGATACGACGTTTAAGGATTGCAATCAAAACCAAGAACAGCACCACGTTCGCCACCATCCTCAGTGAGAGTAATGTTGCGGGCTCCGCGTATTCCACACCAAGACGTGCACCAACAAAGCCTGACGACCACAATATTACAAACACAAACGGAATCATTTTAATCAACATTACAAACCTCTGGTCAACGCTTCATCAATGCTGTTACCTTAGTTGGGTACAGATAACTAATAAAGATACAGATATAACACTTTAAATGGTTACAGATTGAGAGTAGGCAACGAGGAAGAAAAACATGGAAGCAGAACTCAGCGGCAATAAATATCTTGCTGCCGAACAACATATTAAGGCTCAGATCGATAAAGGACTTTTTCATCCAGATGATCGTCTCCCCTCAATCCGCCAGTTAAGCGAACAGCTTGGCGTGAGTAAAAATACCGTGATTCGTGCCTATCAAGAACTGGAAGCGACAGGTTGGGTTTATTCAGTACCCAAATCTGGCTATCGCGTCAAGGCGCCCAACAACACAAACTGGGATGCACTAAGCCAACCTCAAAAAGTCGATCTGTTGTCTGTCACCAAATCGGTACTCTCTCGTCCAAAAGGTCACCTGAAACTGTTGGCAGGCTCAGCACACCCGAACATCAACAACCCTGCGATTCGAAGCTTGTATGCCGAGATCGGTCGCCATAGCCGCTTGCAGACTCAGCTTCCTGGTTATTACCAACTGCCTCCTGGAGACGAGCAATTAGTAAAGCAATTGTTAAAGATCACCCATGATCTTGGTGTGCCTGCGGGATCGAAAGAGATTGCGATTACTCATGGTGCTCAACAGGCGATCAGTTTGGCATTACGTGCGCTCACCAAGCCCGGCGACATCGTGGCGGTCGAGTCACCGTGTTACTTCGGTAATCTACTTTTACTTGAATCACTTGGCTTGCAAGCCCTTGAAATACCAAGCAGTGTTAGCCACGGAATCGACATTCCTTCGCTACAGAGTGCGTTGGACAAATGGGAAGTGAAAACCTTACTGCTAACGCCAAACTTTACTAATCCAACGGGTTCACGGATGCCATTGGCGAATCGAAAAGCATTACTGGAGCTCACCGGATCTTTACCAATTATCGAAGACGATGTGTTCGGTAGCTTGGCATTCGATACACCCATCGCTAGCCTCAAAGAGCTCGATGACCAAGATAGAGTCATCTACGTCAACTCGTTGTCTAAAACCTTAGACTCACGCTTGCGAATCGGTTGGTTACTGTCGGGGCGCTACCAACCTTTGGTCGAAAAGTACCTTTTATGCGACAACATGGGCAGCTCAAACCTGATGCAATCCGCGGTGGGTCAATTCCTCACTACCGGTAAATATCGCAGCCATTTGTCTAAAATGAAGCGGCTCTACCAAACCAATCAAAAACAATTCCAAAGCCTGTTAATACAAGCACTAGATAGCCACCCACACCTTGTCGGGCAATACCACCTATCAAAACCTGAAGGCTCTTTTTTAAACTGGATAACACTGCCTGAATCGGTCGACAGCTACGCGGTCTATCAAGACTGTTTAAAACATAAGCTGGGAATTTTACCCGGCACAGTATTTGGAACCAACGATCAATATAAACACTGCTTGCGCTTCACTGTCGCCAATATTGAAGAGAGCAAAGAGTGGAAAGAAGGGGTTTTGACACTAGCGAAGATAATCGCTAAGCACGTACGTTAGATTGCCTTTCTAATTCCCCATTCAATCCAAACAACAAAGCCCAACAGGTAATACCTGATGGACTTTCTCTTTTTCTCAATTTTTATTGCCAGCGGCTACCAATATTCTGCATGAGCCAAGCCTTTAACGCAGTTCGATTTTTCACTCGTCACTGTAACTTCACCGCCAGTCAACGATTGAGCTAACCAACCGTGAGGAAAGCTTAATTTAAAGGGTGCTGGGATCTGCTCAACGGTAATTTGCCCAAAGCCCACTTTTGAATAGTAGTCAGGATCACCGTACGTCACTACAAGCTCGATACCCTGCTCTTTTAGAGCCTGCAAACCGAAGTTAATCAGTTGCTGGCCAATACCACGCTTTTGTACTTGAGTGCTCACCGCTACTGGCGAAAGTAAATACGCCTTTGTTTCATCGCCAAATGAAAGCGGCGTAAAGATAATCGCGCCAACAATCGTACTATCCGCATCCGACTCACTAGAATCGTCTTCAGCAACAAAGCAAAGTAGCTCTGTCGGAGCTGTGGTCGTTAAAAGATCGTTGGCAAGCTTACCCACTGTTTTACCTTCGTTCTCACCTTCTGAATTCGTAAAGGTTTGAGTGAAAACTTGAGTGATCGTTTCGATTTCGTTTGAATTATAATGTCTAAATTTCATGGTGTTACTCACTTACTTTAATTTCTTGAGCACAAAGAACTGATAATCAAAATCACGTTGTTCAGAACCTTTCGAAGGCTGTTGATCCAAACCGTTCTTTGATGTGCTGCTATCGAAAAATTGTTTAACTTCACTGTCGCAATCTACGAGCGCTTTTGAGTTCGGCATCGTTGCTTTAAGCGCTTCTACTCGCTTTTGAAAGGGCTGGTAATACGCAAGCCAACCAGCGTCGCTCATTGCAAAATGCTCCAAAACTTCATAACCCGCAGCTTGTGCCTGTTTAATTCGCTCGGATACCGTCGTCATGTCTGGGTACTCTTTTTGCCAGAACGCTTTGCTCGATTCGTTAGGTTGTTCGGTATTCCAGACTAAGTCATTGACGACCAATATGCCGTCATCACTGAGTAAATTTCGCCACTGCTTTAACGCCTTTTCAACCCCCATAATATAAGCACTGCCTTCCGACCAAATGAGATCAAACGACTGAGCTTCAAACGGCAGATCCATCATGCTCGCGCACACGGTTTGGACGTTGTTTTCTAAGCCAAGAGCCTGTGCTTGCTGAGTCAGAATATCTAAGCTCGGTTGATCATTATCTACCGCCGTTATTTGCACATCCGCTTGATGTTCTCCTAAGGCTTTCGCTAACACAGAGGTGGCAATACCTTTACCACAACCGATCTCAAGTACACGTTTGGGAGAAACCGTAACGTGTGCCAACGCCGCTAAAGTATCCTCTGCCGTTCCGGGCCCTAAGCGCTCTAAACCCTCAAAGATCACCTCAAAATCGGCCATGTACTGCTCATGATCGTTCATGTCTTTTGAAAGCCACTTTAGACGCAGTGCTTGCTTTTCATCAAAGCCTTGCTTAATTAACCAATCGAGATGCGCATCAGGCGCCACCTTATCCATCGACTCATGCCAATCTTGCAAACCACTCTCGCCTAACAAGGCCGATAGCAGCGCACGTGACCGCTGTTTCTGAGCAATCTCTTGGTCTAACTGTTCGAGTCGATTTTGTAACAAGGAGCGGTCAACCTTGGCATCCAAACACGCCTGACACTCTTTCAACGTCAGACCTCCTGCTTGTAACTGCTGCAACAATTTCACACGTTGCAAGTCACGTTCACAATAACTTCGATAACCATTACTGGTTCGTTGAGCTTCAATCAAACCCAACTTTCCATAATACAAAAGCGTGGAACGGCTCAGGCCAACAAGTTCAGCTAATTCAGATATGCGATACATCCACTTCTCCCTCATTTCTATCTATAAGATAAACTATGAAGCTGTAGTCAGGTCAACACTCAATAACGCATTACACTCTTCTTTTACTCATTTTCTTTTTCTAACTTCAAATCGGTAAGGTGAGTTAAGCGTATCTTTTAACCGTAGAAAGATTCGAGAGCGACATTGCTTCAACAAAATTCAAAAAAAGATGAATGGGTTAAAAACGGATTACAGTATCAACAGCCGCCACAATGGTATGTCTGTGTTAATGAGCGAAGATTAAAACCTCCCCCCCACAATACGGTAGATCAAAAAGACTCCGTTGTTAGCTCAGAGCTAGAACGGAGTCTTTGTCGTTTGGGGCCGGATAAACCGAACGGTTTAAGAATTACACCTTTTTCATGATCAACGCTTGTGCATTGAGCATCGCTTCTTTGGTACTGACATCCAAGGTTCTCACGTTCGCAAAGCGTTCTACTTCTTTAATCGCCACATCGTGAGCAAAGATCACCAACCTCGCCCTTTCAATGTCTTTCTGTGTAATTCGATTGCCTATTCCGTTGGCTCCTTGGGTTTCGACTTTAATCCGTACCCCAAGATGATGCGCCGCCTTTTCCAAAGACTTTGCCGCCAGAAAGGTATGGGCAACACCTGACGGACAAGAAGTGATCGCCAATACATCCGCTTGCCCCTCTTCCGTTACCGAGCCACCCGTGAACGGATTAGAATTCGCTTCGCCCTCGACCACGTTCTTCTTCAAAAGAATCACGATCAGCGCTGTTGTTAGAGCACCGGCTAATGTGCCCACAATATAGCCAATCTTGCCATCCACCACTGGTAGCACAATCCAGCCGCCCCATGGTGCATGGTTTACCACATGGAACATAAAGCCAACCACGTTACCGACAATACCACCAGCAACAACCGCAGGCAGAACGCGCGCAGGGTCAGCGGCGGCAAATGGGATCGCACCTTCACTGATGCCAATCATGCCCATGATGCCTGCAGCTTTACCCGCTTCACGTTCGTCGCGTTTAAATTTCTTTGGCGATAGGAAAGTCGCCAGTGCCATACCGAGAGGTGGCGTACAAATCGCAATCCCGACCCCACCCATCAACCATGGTTGAGTATTCACCTGAGTTTGGGCAAACAGCGTTGCAACTTTATTGATTGGGCCGCCCATATCAAAGGCCGTCATTGCGCCTAAAATACTGCCCAACACCACTTTTCCGGATCCTGCCATGCCAGTCAGCATTTGGTTCATCTCGAGCATCACTTGGGCAATCGGCGAGCCAATCACCCACATCACCGCACCACAGGTTACAAAGGTGCCGACAAGCGGATAAATGAAGATCGAGCTCAGCGAGATCATGCTGTCTGGCAGTTTGATCCTCTTGAGTAAATTAACCACAAAGCCCGCAAAGAAACCGACCACAATCGCACCAAGGAAACCGGTGTTGTATTGATCGACGGCGACCCAAGAGCCAATCATTCCGGGCGCTAAACCCGGTTTGTCAGCCATTGAATACGCGATGTAACCACCGAGTACCGCAGTAAACAGGGTTAACCCCGCAATGCCCATCTGTGCGATGTCAGCTAACACGCCACTTTCAGGTACGGCACCATGACCAGACATCATCACCGACAAAGACAAAAGCACACCACCTGCAACCACGAATGGGATCATGTGTGAGGTGCCGTATAACAAGTGTTCTTTGAGGCGATTAAGAGATTGTGCCCAAGGGCTGAGTGGCTCGACATACACTTCATGATGGCTAGAGGCGTAACTATCGAACGATTCAGAATTGGCTTCGAGAAACAGCTCTTGAGCTTCCTCAACTGACTCCACCGCCTTTAATTTTGTAACAAAGCCGTCTTCGATAAGTCTGGTCGAAATCTGAGCCAATACCTCGATATGGTGGTCGTCGTTGTTGTCCGGAGAAGCGAGCATAAAGAACACATCAGACAGTTCGCCGCCGTCTGCACCATAATCGATACCCGTTCGGCTGATACCTACCGCAACAGCAGGTTTCGCTACAGCACTGCTTTTCGCGTGTGGAATCGCAATACCATCGTCAAAGCCAGTATTACCGATGGCTTCGCGCTTCCATATGTCTTCAAGGAATTCACGTTTATTGGAGAGCTTACCGGCACGGTCAAGCAGTTCAACAAGCTCTTCAAATACCGCCTGTTTTGAGTCGGCTTGTAAATCTAAGCAGATGATCTCGGGCTCGATAATGTTGGTGATATCCATATGCAGCTCTGCCTCGTCTGATTTCAGACTGAAGTAATTAGGTAAGTGATAAGGTTAATAAGATGAAAAGATTAACGGTGTGAAGGCACTCAATATATAGGACTAAAGGTGCATTAACTGGATTATTGTAACCAAGAACTCAGAGTGTGACTTTCACCTTGGAATAAAAAACGCCAATCCATAAAATCCACAGAACCCATAACAATATCGTCCCTCCGCCATGCGAGCTTTCCATACTGGTTTTCCCATACAAGATAGGTTATGCAACGTAACAGGGACGAGATTAAGCCGAGAATAATAATGAGAATTGTAGCGGTGACTGCGTGCCCTACAGGCATTGCGCACACCTATATGGCAGCTGATGCTCTAAATAAAACAGCCCCTAAGTTCAACGTTTCAATCAAGGTTGAGACGCAAGGCGCTATGGGTATTGAAAACTTACTGACCGCCCAAGATATTACCCTCGCAGACAAAGTGTTGATCGTCTCTGATATCGACATCGACCAACCAAGCCGATTTGACCCAGCTAAAACCGTATTTGTTCCCATGGAAGAGGTGTTATTGAGTGTCGATAAAGTCTTCATTAAGCATTGTCGAACTTAAACTTTTGATGAACGAATACCAGATCACCTTCTTTGTTGACGATCCTGCCGCGAACTCACATGTCGCACAGCCGCTAACTCGCTTAGCGAAGAAGTTCAAAAGCAACATCCGCATTATCAACATCACTCAAAATCGCACCGCTGATCTCTCCAAATCCGTCGCGATGCTGCAAGTCGGTTTACTTCGTGGTGATTTGTGTCAGATCACCGCGGTCGGTATTGATGCAGAGCTGGCCTGTTTCGTTCTCAAAGATGTCATTGCCGAGCATTACGACATGGTTGGCTCACAAGTAAACCATGAGTTCTCTAACGATCTAATCCAACGCATGCCGCAGATATGCCCACCTTGTGACATTAAATGGCACCACGCTAAGGCGCAAACCCAACTGACCAAATTTGAGTGCTTAAAAGGGCTCGCTCATCTTGTTTATCCAGAAGATCCGGATGAACTGATTCTGGCCTTTATCAAGCGAGAAGAACGCTCCTCAACCTGCGTGTCACCGGGTATCGCCTTGCCGCATGTGATGTTTGAATCGACTCAAGATCTCTCGATTGCGGTTATCGTCAGTGACGACCCGATTGACTGGGCATCACGTATCGGCGAAGTGCATGTCGCCATTGCTCTTGTTCTACCAACCAAACCACAGCGTGAACACATTGTGGCAGCGACCAACCTAACTCGAAACCTACTTCACGATCAGGTCAATGAGCGTTTGCAAAAGACCCGCAGCAGTGTCGACCTACAAGCTCTATTAATGTACATCTCATCACGCCTTATTTAATCAACTAAATTGAACCACGATATTCAGTCGGCGTCCTACCAGTGCGATTCTTAAACACGCGACAGAAGTAGTTCACATCCTTAAAACCGCAACGTAGTGCCACTTCATTGAGCTTGAAATTGTATTTCTTAAGCATGAACTTAGCGCGGTCGACTCGAACACGGGTGATGTATTCTGCCAGCGTCATATGACCTTGTTGACGGAACATTCGCGACAAGTGATTGGATGAAATGCTAAAGCGCGAGGCAATGCTGTCTCGGGTGATCTGGCGATGGAAATTCTCTTGAATATAAATGCAAATGCCCTGATACACATCCTGCACGCGGCTGTGAGATTTCTCGACAGGCGCTTCTAACATTGCCTTGCTGTATTGCAGTAGAGCTTGCAGCAATAACTCATCCATCGGCTGCTTGTTACTCTCTCTCGCTAACGAGCTGAGCGCCTCCAGTATGTTATCAATTGCAAACCCAGAGCGAGTCTGAATACTGTGCTTTTGGATATCGTAAAAGCTCGCTTCCCCTTTGCGCTTACTCACCAAACTTAAACCAAGCTGACGACGGCCAAACAACATACTCAACACCGAACAATCGGTATCCCAGTTAGGTTTATTCCAGCAGTTGGATGGAATAAAAATCGCATCTCCGGCTTTGGCAATGACGTGAGTGATTTTGCGATCATGACTCTCCATTTCATTAATATACTCTCCGTCTAGCACCAGCTCTAAACGTGGAAAGTTCACCTGATAACTGCAAGCGGAAGGCGCGTGAAAGTCTCCAGCAAACCAGATGTTGTGAAACGGTTCTCGCTCATTTAACACCGACGAGATTAAGTCATGAAATATCATTATTCGAACTCTTATAGGCAGCAATAAGGCTACCGGAATAGATATACCTGTAACTGAAACATAGCGCTATTGAGCAAAATCACAATTTGAGACCTAGGTTACAAAAATCCAGAATTAGGAATAAATCTCCAGTACCGAAACTGATGGGGCACGTTATTTCCCAGATAACAAAACACGCCGAATCCCTTATAAATAAAAGCTTCAAAGCACGATAAACCTTGTCAATACAGGGCTAAAAACACCCGTTCGACTGATCAAAATCACACTCTATTTATAACGCAACAATCATCCAGTAAATGCGTTTTTTCTTCACTACAGAAGGCAAGTTTTAGATTCCAGAATACTCCTAACAAAATAAAAATAGAGTAGGGGTTCATTATGATCACGACATTGATCAATCAAGATTTGATTAAGCTTTCGCTTAGCGCTAATTCAAAAGAAGACGTATTTAAAGAGCTGATAGACGTGCTTTACGCACAAGGCAGAATCTCAGACAAAGCACAGTTTCTTGCCGACATTAAGGCTCGTGAAGAACAAGGTAATACCGGATTTGAAGAAGGTATTGCTCTGCCACACGCGAAAAGCAGCGCGGTGATCAAACCCGCGGTTGTGATCGGCGTCCATCAACAGGGTATCGAGTACGGTGCCGATGACGGTCAGCCTTCCAAACTGTTCTTTATGATTGCTTCTCCGGATGGTGGCGATAACCACCACATCGAAGTACTGGCAGAGCTTTCTTCAAAACTGATTGAAGAAGGCTTTATCGAAAACTTCATGAATGCTCAATCTGAACAACAAGCTTTGGAACTGCTGCTTAGCAAACCTGAGCCATCAGAAACCGAAACCAACGTTGAGAAACAAGGCTTCATCATTGGTGTGACAGGCTGCCCAGTTGGCGTTGCACACACGTATTTGGCCGCTGAAGCGCTAGAGAAAGGCGCAGCGGCGCTTGGCTACGACATCAAGGTCGAAACCAACGGCTCTATCGGTGTCAAAAACAGCCCGACTCAAGAAGAGATCGAACGCGCAGACGCGATTGTTGTCGCTTGTGACAAACAGGTCGACATGGCTCGCTTTGCTGGAAAACGTGTGATCAGCACTAACGTAAAAGCGCCCATCAAAGACGCGCAAGGTTTAATTCAACAAGCACTCAACGCGCCAAACTACCAAGCAGAGCAAGCGCCGACCAACCAATCTGTTTCAGAGAAAGCCTCGCAAGCACGTTCAGACCTTTATCGTTACTTGATGAATGGCGTATCTCACATGATCCCATTCGTGGTGACTGGCGGTCTTTTGATTGCCCTAGCATTAGCGATTGGTGGTGAGCCGAGTGAATCCGGCATGGCGATTCCTGCTGGTAGCATGTGGAACCAAATCCTAGAAGTGGGTGTGGTTGCCTTCACATTGATGATCCCGATTTTGGCGGGCTACATTGCTTACGCGATTGCTGACCGCCCTGCTCTAACTCCTGGTCTTATCGGCGGTTGGATTGCCAACAATGGCTCTTTCTACGGTGCTGATGCCGGTACAGGTTTCATTGGCGCAATCATCGCCGGCCTATTAGTCGGTTACTTCGTTAAATGGATTACCTCGTTTAACTACCACAAATTCGTTCAACCGCTTGTGCCTATCATGATCGCTCCGATCACTGGCTCTCTATTTATCGCGGGTCTGTTCATCTTTGTTATTGGTGCTCCAATTGCAGGGCTAATGGATGCACTTACTGCGCTGCTAACCAGCATGAGTACAGGTAACGTGGTTCTGCTTGGTATTGTTCTTGGTGGTATGGCCGGTTTCGATATGGGCGGTCCATTCAACAAGGTGGCGTTCCTATTCTCAGTCGGCATGATCGCCAGCGGTCAAACTCAATTCATAGGCGCAATGGCGTGTGCGATTCCTGTGGCTCCACTGGGTATGGCTATCGCAACCAGACTTGGTCGTAAGTTCGACCTGTTTGAATCTTCTGAAATTGAAGCGGGTAAAGCTGCTGGCGCAATGGGCTTGGTGGGCATCTCTGAGGGTGCGATTCCTTTCGCGGCTCAAGATCCGATGTCGGTTATCCCAGCCAATGTACTGGGCTCAATGACGGCAGCGGTTATGGCGTTCTCATTTGGCATTACCAACAGCGTTGCTCACGGTGGCCCAGTTGTCGCTCTGCTCGGTGCAATGAACTACCCAATGCTGGCACTGCTGTGCATGGCATCAGGTTCGGTCGTGACTGCGGTGACTTGTATCGCGCTTAAAAATCTACGCAAAGCCAAGCTAGCGGCTGCAACGGCTTAAGCCATTTTTAATGCCAATGGCTTGAGCCCTTCGACTCTACTGTTTTTAGTAGCTAATAGTTTTTTAGGAACGAATAAAGCTCAAGCCATATTTCCCTTCATGGTGATTTCGATGTCTGATTTTTCTTTAGCGAACGACTCGTTCGTACCACGCTTTTTCTACCCTATGACCAACGTAATTCAAAACTACGCATGGGGGAGCCCTTCTTCGTTCAACCAGCTGTTTGGTATTGATAACCCGTCTGGTGAGCCACAAGCGGAGATCTGGATGGGTGCTCACCCGAATGGTTGTTCGACGGTGATCGACAATGGTCAGCAAACCACGTTGTCGAACTTAATTGCCAAGAACCTCAACCTGTTTCTAAGCGAAAAAGTAGCCCGTCGTTTTGGTGAACTTCCGTATTTATTTAAGGTGTTAGCAGCAGAGAAAGCGCTCTCGGTTCAAGTACACCCAAACAAGCAACAAGCAGAATCTGGCTATGCTCTAGAGGAACAACAAGGCATACCAATGACGGCTGGCAACCGTAACTACAAGGATCCCAATCACAAGCCGGAGCTGGTGTATGCATTAACCGACTACACTGCGATGAACGGTTTTAGGTCGATAAGCGAGATCCTCGAGCACTTCCATTACCTCGACATTCCTGAACTGCACTCGATGGTTAACGATCTCGCGGGCGATCAAACCCCCAATGGATTAGCCAGCTTTTTCGCAAGCTTATTGTCGTTGCAAGGTGAACAAAAAGGCATGGCGTTAACAATGCTGCTGATGAAGGCGAAGCTTGCAGATGCCCCTGTGTTCCAGTTGATTTCAGAGTTGGAACAACAGTATCCGGGCGATGTTGGCCTGTTTGCTCCGCTGCTATTAAACGTGATCACGCTAAAGCCGGGCCAAGCCATGTATCTGGATGCCGAAACCCCCCACGCTTATATCAAAGGGACGGGCTTAGAAATCATGGCGAACTCAGACAATGTACTCCGCGCAGGATTGACGCCTAAACACATGGATATCAATGAATTAATCTCTTGTACTCAATTCAATGAAAAGCCTGCAGATAGGCTACTGCTCAGCCCGATTGAGCAAGGTGACGTGATGGAATACCAAATTCCAGTCGAGGATTTTAAGTTCTCTATCGTGCAAAACTCACATCAGAGAAAGATCACCACCGAAGGTGCCGAGATCCTACTGCCACTCGATGAATCCATGGTGCTAACCCATCAATGTGGTGAAACTTGTGTAATTGAGAAAGGCCAATCGGTTTTCATTCCCGCTTACGCAGAAAGCTACAAACTGGATTGCGTTGGACGTGTCGCACGCGCTTACAGCTAGCTCTACAAAGTAAATCTAACTCTCCCGAGTAGATACAAACATTAATCATGCCCTGCTTTGCGGGGCATTTTTGTTCCTAGTGCTTTTTTGTTCCTACAGCTCTTTTCTTCCTACAGAAAGTTATTTCAACACCGAAATACACCCTCAAATATGACTCACCTCACACTGGATGAATGATGCAAATCACACTTAATTTTGCTTGGTACAAATGTACAGTGAAGCGCTTTTATTTGCTATTTCGCGAATGCCGTTAATCCATTAATTTTAATTCAAGAACTTCAATAGTGAATGAGTTAATAAATGATCACACAGCTAACTAACGTCAATTTAATTAATAACAACCTTCAAGCGAATAATAAACAAGAACTGTTTGAAGAATTGGCAGGCATGTTATTTAAAAACAACCGAATCAGTAATAAAGAAGCCTTCTTGGCAGACATCGAAATTCGTGAATCTCAGAGCATTACCTCAATGGACGGCATCGCTTACCCACACTCAAAAAGCAAGGCGGTCACTGAGCCGGCAATCGCTGTCGGTGTTAAGCGTCAAGGTATCGAGTATGGCGATGAAGACGGCATCAACCCAACCGTATTTTTTATGATTGCTTCACCCGACAACGGTGCTGACCATCATATTTATGTACTACAAGAACTGTTTGGAAAATTCAGCGATGAATTTATTCAAGATATCCATAACGCAAAAGACGAACAACAAATCCTTAATATTTTAATTAATTCATAAGGCGTAGAAAATTATGAGCACCCTGACAACTCAAGCTACGAATACCAATAGTAATAACAATAGTAGCGACTATAAGAAATTCCTTAGTACCATGAAAGGTCACCTACTTTTCGGAACCTCACACATGCTACCTTTCATCGTAGCCGGTGGTGTTCTATTGGCTTTAGCAGTAATGGCATCGGGTAAAGGTGCGGTTCCAGCAGACGGCTTGCTGGCAGACATCTCGAATATCGGAATCAAAGGCCTTGTTCTTTTCCCAATCATTCTTGGTGGCTTTATTGGTTACTCAATTGCAGACAAACCCGCATTGGCGCCTGCGATGATCGCCTCTGGCATCATGGCTGATATGGGCGGCGGCTTCCTTGGCTGCATCGTGGCGGGCTTCATCGCCGGTGGCGTAGTGCTTCAACTTAAGAAGATCCCACTTTCTACCAATATGACAGCACTGGGTGCTTACTTCATCTACCCGCTTGTCGGTACACTAATCTCTGCAGGTATCGTACTGTGGGGCATCGGTGAGCCAATCAAACTGTTCATGGCTTCAATGAACGAGTTCCTAGCGTCAATGGCGGGTGCGTCTAAGATGGTTCTAGGCACAATCCTTGGTGGTATGACGGCATTCGATATGGGCGGCCCTATCAACAAAGTCGCCACCCTATTCGCTCAAACTCAAGTAGACACACAACCATGGCTAATGGGCGGCGTAGGCATCGCGATTTGTACCCCGCCTCTAGGTATGGCACTGGCGACTTTCCTATTCAAAAACAAGTTCTCTAAACAAGAGCAAGAAGCAGGTAAAGCGGCAGCAATCATGGGCTCTATCGGTATCTCTGAGGGGGCTATCCCATTCGCAGCCAATGACCCAATGCGCGTACTTCCTTCAATCGTTGCCGGTGGTATCGTTGGTTGTGTGTTTGGCTTCATGACAGACGTTCTACTGCACGCACCTTGGGGCGGCCTAATCACGGCGCCAGTATCAAGCAACATTCCAATGTACGTGGTTGGCATTGCACTTGGCTCGCTAACCACAGCAGTTATCGTAGGACTCTGGAAGCCTGTTGTGGTTGAAACGGAAGAAAATATGGTTGAAGCGCCAGTACAAGCTCAAACGGCTCCTGTAGCAGGCGAAGGCGAGTACGACATCGTCGCTGTAACATGTTGCCCTTCAGGCGTTGCACACACCTTCATGGCAGCAAAAGCACTCGAGAAAGCAGGCTTAGCCGCTGGCCTTAAGATCAAGGTAGAAACACAAGGTCAAAACGGTATTCAGAACCGCATCACCGACCTAGATGTAGCGAACGCAAGACTGGTTATCTTGGCTCACGATATTCAGGTGAAAGACGCTCACCGCTTTGCTAACGCGAACGTGATTGAGTGTTCAACCAAGGAAGCAATGAAGAAAGCCGCAACTATGGTGGCTATCTAAAAGAATCCATAAATTAGTGAATGCTCACTATTGATAAAGTCACGACCCCCTAGTAACCAAAATCCCCATTCGTCAGTCAACGAATGGGGATTTCTTTGTCCTTAAATCGTCACAAAAAAATCTTCTCGATACACGTTATTTATGTGTTGAAAGTTGAATTATGCTATTGAACATGGTTCTGTTTCAGAAGTAAGACTTTCTCTTAACTGTTGCGATGGCATCGGGTAGCCAAGATAATAACCTTGGGCTTGTTCGCAATTTAATGTTTCCAAAATTGCCAATTGTTGAGCATTTTCAACCCCTTCCGCCACAGCATGAATACCAAAACCACGCGCGATATCAATGATACCCGAGGTAATCGCCCGCGAACGGTAATTGGTCTCTAAGTCTTTAATATAACTACGATCGACTTTGATTTCATCTACGTCCAATTTATTAAATATACTAAAGGAAGTGTAGCCAACACCAAAGTCATCGATCGAAAAAGACACTCCTTGCTTTTTCAATTTCTGAACCGCACGCGCACATTGGTCTATATCTTTTAAAATCGCCGTTTCTGTGATTTCGAGGCACAACAAACGTGCAAAATCGGGATCCCTTCGTAGATAATTATCAAGGTAATCCATGTCATCAACGCTATTTAGCTCAACCGCTGAAATATTAACCGAAACGCTGTTCAACTCTTTGCCCAGCAAACCGCAAGTTCTAAGTTGTTGCGAAGTCTTTTCTAGAACTAGCATAGTTAAATCTCGGCAAAATTGATGCTCTTCAGCTAGCGCAATAAATACCTCAGGTGAGACAACCCCATAACGTTCATGTGTCCAACGAGACAACACTTCCACACCCACAACGAGCTTACTCTTAATGTTGTATTTTGGCTGGAACACGACCTCAAGTGTTTTTTCATCAATCGCTTTACGCAGTTCAAGCACCATTTCTTGTCGATGACGTTCAAGTTCAGTCAGTTTTGGGTCATGAAACTCAATTGCATTTTTACTTTTCTTTGCTTGGCCCAACGCATGGGTAGCCGAGGCCATCAGTTGCTTTGCGTTATTGCCATCAGAGGGAAATAGAGCAGCACCAATACAACAGGTCGCTGCAATATCATAGCGATAAGCACATTCACTGAATCTGCGATGAACAAGCGCAATGTGAGATTCAATTTGCTCAGTATCATTGAGTTTGATTAAGGATGCGAATCCGTCTGAATGCACTCGGGACGAGAGCAGTTGATGTTCAACGGGAAGTTCAATGGATCGTGCGATATCTTTTAAAAATGCATGGGTGTTTTCGAAACCAATTTGGTCAGCGATAGTTTTGAAATCATCAATGTCGAGTAAGAAGAGGATATAACGGTCACTGGTATCAGAGCTTTTTAGTCTTTTTTTAAATATCTAAAAAAGACCGAGGGGCTGTGGAGTCCTGTCACACTATCAAGGTCGTTGGCACTCTCTAAGTCTCGATTGTTTTTTTTAACTAATACCCACAATAAAAAAGACGTCATAACAATAAAGACAAGGCCTTTGAATGTTTGGAAAAAGGCATGCTCCTGTAAGTCATTTGATAATGCCTCCACCGCAAGATCAGAAAACAAAATCCATGATGATGAAAGCACTAAGTAACTGAATACTATATTTACAGGGTACCGCTTTGTCTTATCCATCATGAGTTGTTATCTCTCAATCTAATCTATTTTGTTCATGTTTTATAAACGACCAACAACATACCATTAACACGAGTAACACTCTACTGTTCGAGGGCTTTCTTGTTAATCCTCGCCTATCAATTTATGACTCTGTACGACGCTTGCCTTTTATGATTAAAGGATGCCCACAATAGAGTGAGTGTCCACAACTCGACCGACCCAAATTAAGGGTTACTGCTACCTATAGCCTTGGTTGAGAACGAACCGTTTTCGAGTGATTCTTCAGCCACTATCGTATTTCGCCCTTTAAGCTTTGCTTGATAAAGTGCCTGATCGGCACGGTCGACACAATCCTTCCATCTTTCATTTCCTGAAAATAGACTCAAACCAAAACTCGACGTGATTTGTAGTGACGGATGCTGTGCAAATTTGAGCTTTTGGATAGCGACTCGCAAGTTCTCTGAAAGAGCGGAGGCTTTGTCTAGATTCGAATAGGGTAGCCAGATAAGGATTTCATCACCTCCAAGTCGAAAAACTTTATTGGGTGGTTCAACTAAACTCACCACTGTTTTAGCGATCGCTTTTATTACGTCGTCACCGACGAGATGCCCATACCGATCATTCACTTGTTTAAACTTATCGATATCCAATAATGCAATACAAACAGGTTTGCTATTCTCTAGGGCTTTATGCCTTTGTACCGCTTCATCTAAAGCTCGGCGATTCTGTAACGTAGTAAGTGGATCTTGTTGCGAAATACGTTGAAGTGAATAGACAAGCCTAGCATTGATAAGCCAAAGCATTGAAAAGGACATAGAGACAATAAGGATAATACTTAAAAT
>NZ_JAKJSY010000079.1:0-21532 GCF_050337445.1 Vibrio minamisatsumaniensis
GAATATAATTGTCAACGTTATATATATCTTTAAAAATCTCACTACTTTGATAATTAAATATTGACTCATCAACAAATGAAGAAATAACAATCTTCTTTCTATCCGGAATATCAAAATACTCTTCAATATGTGACAACTCAGATTGACTTTTAATTACAACAGCATCAAACCTTTCTATTTGATTTTGCAAAAAATTCAAATATCTTTCACTTTGCTCATCAATAAACCATAAATTAGGCCACAAAATAAATACTTTATCAGTATTTCCCACTCCGTCTAAGAAAATATTAATACCATTACCAAGAGAGAAAAATATAATAACATCATAACTATCAACATCTAAAGACGTGCTTCCGTAAATATCACAAAGGTAACCTAATTTATTAAGTTCTTTATGCACATTCTTTAGCTCTTGTTCCCCACCTCCCTGGTGAAGATAAGCATCAATACTAGTAGCTAACAAAACTCTTTTCACGTTACCTTCCTTATCAGTTCATATTAAAAAATTGAACTCTTGCCTGGCCGTCTCGATTAATTGATATATTTATTAAACCGCAGTTAGGTATTTTAAAACTAGGGTAATGTTCGATTTTCATATTAAAATAGTCATGAAGAATCGCGCATAATGTGCCTTCGTGTCCTGAAATTAGAATAGTTTCTCCTAACTTCCATCTTAACCTTTCTTGGTTAAACCAACTAGAAGCTCTTTCTATCATCGAATTAAGAGATTCTCCTTCAGGATATGATAAATCTGGGTTCAATCCTTGATACTTGTACTGTGGGAAACGTTCAAATAGCTCAAGAACAGTAAGTGAGCTATGAGTACCTGTGTTAACTTCCATAATATCTGGGACTAATTTTATGTTATTTAACATAAGAGGTTCTATCGTTTGAATCGCCCTCATAAGCGGCGAACTATATACCTTATCAAACCGTATGCTCGAAAGTTTACTACATATGCTCTTAGCCTGTTCTAATCCCAAGTCGGTTAATGGAAAGTCACTTTGACCACACACCAACTTCTTTAGGTTGGCTTCACTTTGACCATGCCTAAGTAAAAAGATATTAATTGCTTTCAAATCCGTAGTTATCATATATTTCTACCTGACAGTCCAAATCTCTATGTTTTAAATCATCTTTGTATGAAAAATCACTATCTATCAATTGTAGACGTTCTTTCATCAACGACGAAATAACATCAATCGAAAACTCTTTTTTCAACCTTTTTCTTGCTCTCTGTGCCTTAAGTAGATGGTCACCATAGTTACCATAGACCCCCCTCATAATAGAAATAGCAGAATCTAACTTTGGTTCGGCCCAAATATCATCAGATTTATATCGGAGCCTTTCATGTCCAACCTCAACCAAATCACTTTCTACGAGATTCGTATCTTTATGGCGACAAAACTCCATATTTCCAGAATAATCAGTAGTTATTACTGGTATGCCTTTTGCCATAGCATCAGATATAGTCAAACCAAAACCCTCTGCACGATGCAACGAAACATATACGTCAGCCGATTCATATAAGTTATTAATAACCTCATCGGGAACATATCCGTCTATAATATCTATAGAAGGATATTTATCGGCGATTTTCATCAGAATCTTTTCCAACTGCCTATCGTATTCCAAGTTGCTAACTTTAATTACGTACTCAACATTTTCATCACTCTGAAAAGAAGAAACAAAAGATCTTATGCTAAATAGAATATTCTTTCTTTCCGCATCAGAGTAAGTATTAAATATTGATAAAAATCTTACCTTATCAAGAGTGCAATTGCCCTTTATCTTATTACTGATATTATCGGTGAGTTTCTGGTTTTCTATAAGCAGAGGGATATTCATAACAGGAATATTAGCTGTGCGAATTATCGCATTCTGACAAAAAGCAGATGCAGTCCAAATTTCATCAAAATAACGTAACTGACTAGACCATTGTGAAGGGATTTTTTGAACTTCACAAAACCAGTATCCTATGTTATAAAACCCATCAAGAGCCCCCTGTGGAACTTGTGAAAAATAATGAGGTACCCAACGAGCACTAAATTGAAATATATTAATTTTATACTTTAGGTTTTTAATTAAATCTTCATCAATTAGTGTGTTTTGTCCACTTTGCCTTGCAACAGGTCGAGATAACACATACTCATCAACTTCTATACCTGAATTCCTCAAACAATCGAGATTTAAAGCAGCAGCCCTTCCTATACCATCACTAGTTTGGTGAGAGCCAAAAAAATTTACCCCTAGCTTAGTAGTCACTTAATTCACCGTTATGGATTTACTTTCGGATTCATCGATAATATTTAACATAATTGAAGTTCTTTCTTTCCATGTATTCTTACCAATCAATAATTCCCTATCAATACAAGGTATCTTGCCCAATGTTAAAAGGCTTTCAGCCGCTATAGAAAACTCAGAGGAAGAAGAAATCTTTTGAATGAACTTACTTTCAATACCTTCGATTGCATTCAATTTTGTTGATACGATCGGAAGCCCGGAAGCAATAAACTCGTAAAACTTCATAGGAAACATTGAGTTTGTATAATCATTTATTTGTGAAGGTAAAATCCCCAAATCACACTGAGCTAATAGTTCAGGTAATTTAGAATATGGAACATACCCTAAGTGTTCTACATTTTTTAACTTAAATATTTCTCTCAACAGCTCTGAACTTTGCCCTTCTCTTTCTTCTCCTACCAATACAAAATGATATTGTGGGTGATTTTTTATAATATTAAAAAATAGAAACAAATCTAGTTTAAAATCAGAGAGGACACCATGATAAACAATTTTCTTTTTTATGTTGTCGGTATTGTTACTAGATCGCGCAGAGAAATGCTCGTAATCTACTACGTTAGAAAGGTACGTAACGCTCGTGTTATATTTAATACAACGTTCTTTCAATTTAGGAGCGGTAACAAAGACATGGTTGCACAACTTTAGAAAGTTTGCTTCCTGAATTTCAAAGCTTTCTGAATTAACACCTGGAACACTCGAAAGGTCGTCCACACAATGATATATCAGTTTACAGTGTTTATCCTTTCGTACTATATCCATAACATATGGATGATAGGACCATAGTATATGGTCATTTCCTTTTAGAGAACGCTCAATAAGAAAATTCAACAGCACACTATTAAACTTTCTGATTAAAAAATTATTCTTAAAAAATGGAGATACCAACGGTGATATTACGTGTATATTTACATCAACTTGCTTAGAGCCCAAAAATAAAGTTTTTAGACCAGCATAAGCTCTAAGTATAAGTCGTTTCCAGTCCATAGCGCTATTGACTTTAGGGTTTCTCAACCCTACGCTTTCGACATATAATACTTTATATCCGATTTTGGCAAGTTCTTTGGCTGTATGTTGCTTATTTGTCAGGTATTTTGTATCCCAATCTGCAGTTGAGAGTACAACGATTGTATCAGATTGCTTCAATTTCAACTTTAATATCCTGCCCTTTATACCTAAAATATGGTACTAGCATTTGTGAATTAATTAATCGAGGTAATATACCAGTATAACCAGCTTGATTTTTCTTAAAAACAACATGAGATTTATCATACATAAATTGTAATGTATTTACCTGGTCCGTAAATAATGGATTTTTAGCAACACTACGAATATATTCAATCAATTCTATATGGGCGTTTGCTCTTTGCTGTTCACTTTCCCAACCGTAAGCATACCGATCAGAAAAAGGATGATCTAAATAACCAAAGAAAGATTGAGACCTAAATGACCGTTCGAAAGATTCCTTGTAAATTTCTAGCGGATCTTTCTGACTAAGCAAACAATCGCCGTGTAGCATTACCTGCTGACTGTGACCTACAAAAGAATCTATTCCTATAATATTACCTCCTCGAGCATAAACGAAGTCAGGATCATTCATAACGATCCCACCAACACAACCTTTATAACCCGTGTCATGTAATGCTCTCAATGCATATTCTGGTGCATGGTGAAATGGCGTAACTGCAAACTCAACGTTTACATTGTATTTCTCAAATATTATATTTTTTGACGTCTGAGCTTCAAAAACTGCTGAATTATAGCTTCCACCCCATCTTGGAGCATGGGTGTGAGTATGGGATAATAAAGCCCCACCTTCATCTACAAATGTGTGGATAAAATCATCATGTTCCCCGCTCTCTAATATCGAAGTGTGTAACGCCAATGATAAAGGCACATTCTCTGATTTGTAAGCCTCATAGAGAAATTGCGCAGATGTAACATCTTCGTCGCAATCCAACCTCATTGTTATAGCGGCATCCACACCCCAAGGAATATCTCGTAGTGCTGGTGAACATTCCAATAAACCGGCACGATAATCACTTACAAAGTTCTCTACGATTATCCACTCATGCGAATCGACTATACCAACTTTCCTATTGACCCAAAGTACGCTACTCGACTCATCTTCTAAGAGTGAAATATATGACAATTTGTTCCCAAGTTTATCTGAAATAGTCGCTATTTGAGAGTCCTGCGCACTTAAAAATTGGCTCGCCAACCCCCAATTGGACTTATCATCATGGTCGATAAAACCGTAATCTAAATTATTCCATTCACCTTGAAAGTCAAATCTTTGAGCTGATTTAGAAAAGTCAAAGTCAAATTCTTTTTCAGGTCGAGACGAAAAATTTATCCGAGCTAAGCTATTAGCGGAAGTATAGCTCTCCGCTTCTCGACTTTTTATATCTTGATAATTGAAGTTCTCAACGGATTTAACATCAAATTTTTCGGTTAAATTTTCAGGTAAGGCACCGAAGACTATTAGCTTTTTTCCTGATAAATCTAAATTTAAATCACCTTCAATATCGACAAGTACAACAATTTCCTGCTCATTGATATCCTCATTACCTTTCTTAATTGTAATCATCGAAGATGAAAAGCTCCGGCACAACGCGCTATAAACGACACCGAATGCTGTCAAATTATTTTTTTTTTCAATTAATGTAATCATAATTAAATCACATGCCTAAATTTTGCTCGCCTGCCAACTGTTATCAATTTTTCCATTTCAATAAATTCCACATCTAAATCTTTTTTCCAAAAGTGATAAGCCATATCTTGTATGAATTTTAGGTCTGCCCCTGGCTCTGGTACGACCTTTAAAATAGGTTTAGAGCTTCTAGTATCTATCTGAAATTGTATGATATTACCGATTCGGTGATCAATAATATCTTGAATATAGTGAGTCGCATATTTAACGCCACCTATATATATATAGTCATGTATTCTACCGACCATATTATTAAGTGTCGTTCCTATTTTATCCTCACATAGTTCTGCAATGTCTCCTGTTTGATAGCGAATTAAGGGCATCAAACGATTTCTCAAATTGGTTAGTATCAGTTCATTATCGGAAATATCACTATTTAAATTTTCGGCAAATACTTCAGAATCTAACAAATACATCTTTTCATCGTTTTCTAACTCATACCCGCTAATTCCAAATTCTGCAGAACCATATCGATTAACAACTCGACATTTAAGAGCACTTTGAATTACCTCCCTAACATTTGAATCTAGTAGTTCTCCACTAGATTCAAACACTTCTACTGGAGGTGGCGATAATTGATTTTTATCCAAAAAATTTACAATAGCATGAATAGTAGAAGGGTGAGCATGTATTAAATAGGGAGAGCGTTTAAAGAGTATGTCCACAACCTCTTGAATGCCATCATTATCCAATCTGTCGAAGAAAATATTACTACGATTCATAGCCATACATTTTAACGTTTCCCTATTAGGCCATACGCCAGGATCTTGCCCAGGAAACCTACATGCAAAATGCAGCTCACTATCATATTTTTTCTTGGATATACGCTCTCTTGTATAAATTGAGACTGCCGTAGCATAGTCTGCAGCACTTTGATCATAGAACAAGGAACATGAAATGCCTGTTGATCCTCCTGTTTTACAATGGTAGTGCCGAATATCCGAAAGAGGAGTAGAGAGCAGTCTTTCTGATTGCTCTCTAATTATATCCTTCGTCAAATATGGAATATCATTTAGGTAATTAATATCACTTTAATCTTTTTTATTTCTATTTTATTCTCTTTAAAAAGATCTTTGTAATAGGGGACATTAACACTAGCGAATTCAAGGGTTTTATAAAGAGATTGTTTGTTTTGTTCTTTTCTTATAAGATACGATTGCTCGTAGTATTTTCTGAGTTCATTGACTTTAGCACTTACTCTACGCTTCTCAACAAGTTCAGATAGAGGAAAAGCACAATAAGCACTAAATAAACCTTTGAGATGTCTAATCCCAGGTACGTAAGTGAGATCTGCTAAATATTTAAGGACATAATTATTTTCACTTATCATTTAAGATATTCATCCTTAGTTATTTTACCGTGCTCCATAAATATTCGTCTTGTACATATTGTTTCAACTAGAGCTGGATCATGTGACGCAATTACTAGTATAGATGCTTTATCAATTAATTCATCTAATCTTTTTCTAGCTTTTTGACTAAAGGATGCATCACCAACACTCAACCATTCGTCCATAATGATAATATCGGCGTCAACGCTTGTCGCTATGGCAAAAGCCAGTCTTAACATCATACCGCTAGAGTAGGTTCTTACAGGTAAAGATAAATACTCACCCAATTCTGTAAAGTCTGCGATTTCGTCGATTCGGCTCTTTATATCTGTCAAAGTCATTCCATCCATGACACCTTTGAGATATATATTCTCGTAGCCTGTCGCATCTGGATCTAGCCCCATAGAAACATCTAATAATGATGCTATTCTGCCAGTGCAATCTAATGTACCAGATACGGGAGAATAAACTCCAGTCAACGCTCTAAGTAACGTTGTCTTACCACAGCCATTGTGGCCTAACAAACCAATTCTTTCGCCAGGTTGAATATTTAAATTGATACCATCAATAGCCCTGACGGTAGGATGTTTCCCTGCATCATTACCGATCCTCCCCCCGGTCGTCATGTTAATAAATGTTTTCTTTAATGAACGGTGTGAGTTGTCAAAAATTGGAAATTCTATAACCAAATTTCTTGCCGATATTTCAATCATATTTACAACCAGTATGCAATTCTATTTCTGTATTTCATAAGTAGTATTTGTGCTATGATAAAGCCTACTACAACCATAACGGCATTCACAATCCACGAGCTAGCAAATACTTCATGCCCTAGGATAGGAGCTCTAATTATTTCAATCATATGATGAAATATATTAATATCAACGGCCCATGCTCTATCTTTAAGTAACTCTTTACTCCACATTATCGGGGTAAAGAAAAATGCCACTTGAATAATATTCCCTACAATTGGTAAAACATCTCGGTATCGTGTACATAAAATTGCAGAGACAATACTCATCCATACCAAATTCAAGAACAGCAATATTATTCCAGGAATCGCCAAGAGAAAATTCAAGCTTAATTGGTGTCCCATTATCATCATAATAATTATTACAACAGGTAAGCTATGCATTAGTATGACAAGATTTCGCCAACATACCCTAACTATATGTATAGTCATCGGTAATCGAACTTGCTTTATTATATAAGAGTTATTTATAAATGTTGAACACGCTTCATTTATATTAGTACTAATATACTGCCAAACAACCAAACCTATGCCTAAATAGGGTAGATAATCAGTTATATCTTGACCAAGTAGTTCAGAATACAAGATGCCTAGCACACCAACCATAATCAATGTACTTAAAGTAAACCAAAACGGCCCAATAACAGAACGTCGATAACGCTGTTTAATATCATGCCAACCTAGAATTCCCCATACGTAATATGCTCTAATTCCAACTTTCAAGTCATTTCTTTCATTATGTTCTAAAGGATTCAATTTCATAGTGGTTTATTCAATATTTTTAAAAGTTCATCTGTTTTTAATTTCATTAAATCGTAATTATTTCTTGTTTCCACATTCAATCTAACCACTGGTTCAGTATTTGACGAACGTAAGTTGAAGCGCCAATCAGCGAACTCTAAACTAATTCCATCGGTCTCATCAAAAACTAAGGCATCAGACTTGTATGACTCTAAAACCTTAGAAATGGATTCTTGTGGATTATCTAGCTTGGAGTTGATTTCACCTGATGAAGGGTATGCGCTGATACGCTCTGAAACCGTTTCTGAAAGCTTCATGCTTTTAACTGACAACAGCTCGGTTACTAGCAACCAAGGAATCATACCTGAATCACAATACGCGAAATCACGGAAATAGTGATGCGCACTCATCTCTCCACCGTAAATGGCATCCTCTTTACGCATTCGCTCTTTGATAAAGGCATGACCGGTCTTCGACATTACAGGAACACCGCCCGCTTTGGAGACAACGTCTATCGTGTTCCAAGATAAGCGAGGATCATGGATAATTTTCGCGCCTTTATCTTTTTGTAAGAACGCTTCTGCGAGTAAACCTACAATATAGTACCCTTCGATAAAGTCGCCATTTTCATCAAATAAGAAACAACGGTCAAAATCACCATCAAAGGCGATCCCCATATCAGCCTTATGTTCTTTTACGGCATTAGCTGTATCTGCACGGCATTCAGGCAATAATGGATTTGGGATACCGTTAGGGAAGTTACCGTTTTCCTCATGGTGAACTTTGATAAGTTCCAGCGGAATATTCAGTGCTTGAAAACGCTCTTCAAGAGCATCAATCACGTGCCCTGCAGCGCCATTACCAGAGTTGATCACCAGTTTCATCGGTTTGATATTAGCTGGCGTAATATATCCCATCAAATGATCAGTGTACTCTTTCAAAACATTAATTTGCTTGTAGATTCCTTTAACAGCAACGTCAATGAAATCATTATTCTCTGCTAACGTTTGAATATCTCGTAACCCGGTATCACCACTAATTGGTCTCGCTCCTTCACGAACAAGCTTCATTCCATTGTAATCCATAGGGTTGTGACTCGCAGTAACCTCTACACCACCATCAACACCTAGATGAAAAGTAGCAAAATAGATTTCTTCGGTACCTGATACACCAATGTCTAATACGTGAACACCAGCATCCATCAAACCGTTAGCTAAAGAGAGTTTCAGCTCTTCACTTGTTAGACGAACGTCTCCGCCAACAACGATCGTTTTCTCATCAACACTTTCATTTTTTAAAAACTGACCGTAAGATCGACCAATCCGGTACGCGATATCATTATCAATTTCTGAGCCTAGTTGACCGCGAATATCATAAGCTTTGAAGCATGTTAACTTTGTCATTATTTACTTTCCTCTAAACGTACTACGTCGTCTTCGTTTAGGTATGAACCTGATTGTATTTCAATTAGCTCCAATGGCATTTTCCCTGGATTTTCGACCATATGACTTACGCCGACTGGAATATAGAGCGACTGGTTTTCAGTGATAATTTGCTCTTTACCATTGCTGCTTACTTTGGCGGTACCTGAAACTACGACCCAGTGCTCAGCTCGATGATAGTGCATTTGGAGTGATTGTTTTTTACCTGGTTGTACAGTAATGCGATTCACCTTGTAACGTTCACCGCCATCAATCGCATCAGATTTACCCCAAGGGCGGTAAACTTCCCTATGCTCTCTGAATTCAGCTCGGTTTTCGGCCTTCAAATGCTCAACAATTTTCTTCACCTGTTGAACATTATCTTTGTGTGCGACCAAAACTGCATCTTTAGTCTCCACAACAACAATATCTTTCACCCCAACCGAAGCAACCAGTTTATTCGGAGCATAAATGTAACAACCTTCGGTATCTTCTGTTATTGCATCTCCATGAATAACATTACCAGAGCTATCCTTTTCTGAAACTTCCCATAACGCGGACCATGAACCAACATCGCTCCAACCTGCATCCATAGGAACAACTACAGTCTTGTCGGTGCGCTCCATTACAGCATAATCAACAGAATCATCTGGACACTTTAAGAACTCGCTCTTATCCACGCGAATAAAATCCATATCTTCTGTTGTACCATTCGTTGCTTTTAAACAGCACTCATGAATTTCTGGTGAATATTTCTTAAGCTCTTCAAGAAAGATACTCGCTTTGAACATAAAGCATCCGCTATTCCAGTAGTACTCTCCACTTGCTACATACTGTTCCGCAACTTCCAGTTGAGGCTTTTCAACAAATTGCTCTACAACGTAAGCTGAATCGCCTTCTCTAGAACCTCGCTTAATATAGCCATAACCCGTTTCTGGTGCAGTTGGTACTATACCGAAAGTTGCTAACTTACCAGAGTCTGCGACAACTTGAGCTTTACGAATTGAGTCTTGGAACGCTTCAGTATCTTGCACTATGTGATCGGCGGCTAGAACAAGCATTACAGGGTCGTCGCCATGCGCTATAGCTTGCATTGCAGCCAATGCAATAGCCGGCGCAGTGTTTCGCCCTGCAGGTTCCAATATAATACGAGCTTCCTGACCAAAAGCACGAAGTTGCTCCGCCACCACAAAGCGATGATCTTCATTAGAAATAATGATCGCTTCAGAAGCTGACATACCACTAATTCGCTCTAAGGTAGACTGTAGCATTGTCAATGTATTGTGATTATCTAGCGCTAAAAACTGCTTTGGAAATGCAGAACGAGACAGAGGCCATAAACGAGAGCCAGAACCCCCAGCCATAATGACAGGTATAAACATAATTTTTCTTCTTTAATTTGTGATCAATACTTTTAGCCCCATTCATAAAAAAACGAGGGGCACAATAAATAACTTCAGGTAAACATTTTCAAACCTGATTCAACGACTTGGCATTTAGCATGCGCACGCAAGGATTAACAGTAAGCTTTAGCTACATTACCTTTCGAAGATATACAATATTCATCGACATAAGCAGGTATGAATACCGACTTTCCTTTTTTCAAGATTACCACCTCGCCAGAGTGATGAGTTAACGTAAGTTCAGCATCCAGCGGCAATAAAATTTCGGCACTTTCAGGTCTAATAAGCTCATTGTTTGGTTTTTTATAAATAGAGAATTTGAAATCAGGAACAGGAATGGGATAAGTCAGAATATTGCTCTCAATTATCGGTGCTAGTTTGAGCGTAGCAAATGGCGTTTCCTCAAAAAGAGTACAGCTGGCAAGTTCTTGAACATCAATATGTTTGGGGGTTAAACCAGCTCTCAGGACATTATCCGAATTGGCCATAACCTCTAATGCTGTCCCCTTTAAATAGGCATGAGGCGTTCTAGCATCTAGATACATAGCTTCCCCAGGTTCTAAAGTAATAACATTGAGCATTAATGGAGTGAACAACCCGATATCACCGGGATACTGCTCTGACAATGTTAAGATCAATGAAGACAACTCTTGGGTTACATTGTTTTCAACTTGGGAGATTAACGAGTTGACAGCTTCAACTTTATTATCACCTACCAGTGAGAGGATACCTACAAAAAACTCACAAAGTCCCTCTGAAGAACGATTTGCACTAAAGTGTTCAAGCATTTCACTTAACTGTGGCACTCCAACATCTGAAAATAGCGAAATGATCTCAGGAATTGGTCGAAAACCATTCATCGCGAGGTAAGGCGTTAGTGCATAAACTAGTTCTGGCTTGTGATTCGAATCTCTATAATTTCTATGATGAGCGGAAAGCTGTACCTGAGCTTGCTCCTCTTTCTGGAAACCAAGCTCAGCTTCCTCTTTGCTCGGGTGCACCTGGACAGACAGCGCATTCTCAGCAGCTAGGACTTTAAATAGATATGGCAACTCTCCAAATTTCTCACTGATTTGCGTTGATAAGAATTCCTCTTGATGAGTTTCAATCAATTGAGACAATAATACTTTTGAATCGCTGCCTTGAACTCTCGAACATCCATTTGGATGAGCACCCATCCAAATTTCAGCTTGTGGTTCATTACCAATGTTATCTATATCAAATAATTGACTAAACGAAGACTTACTACCCCAAGCAAAATTTTGAATGACATTATCCATCTCAAAAAAATTTTTTTCTTTTTCGGCTTCAAACATTTATCTAATTCCTAACACCTTAAATTGTTAAGCCGCCTCAAAAACAAGTATGCTACCGCCCTTTGATATTAAGGCGAAATCACACTACGCATATACAGGAGGGGCTTATTACTTACGCTATTATCTCCAATGTTTCTGTAGGAAGCAAAATTTTTTCTCTTTCTCCTCTTACCAATCACTATAATAACTCTGTGCTCTAAATGGTAACAACTTAACTATGATTCGCTGCTCTATATACACCAAACCCAAAATCTCGCTATACTCCTGACCTATAGTTTTTCGCCCAATAACGAATAAGAGTTCAAGATATGCAAGAGTTAGTGCCATTTGTTCAAGAGAATATGATTTTAGCCATCGTATGGATCGGCTTGGTTGTTGCCATCATTGCGAACGTTATCAAAACATCAAACGCAGCCTACAAAGAGATCACGGCCGCGCAAACCACACACATGATTAACCGTGAAAACGGCATTGTGGTTGATATTCGTACTAAGGATGAGTTCAAAAAGGGTCATATTACGGACGCAGTTCACATTTTGCCGTCAGATATCAAAGCAAATAGCTTTGGTAGCCTTGAAAGCCACAAAGCAGACCCAATCATCGTAGTATGCAAGACAGGTCAAACCGCTCAAGAAAGCGCTAACCTACTGGTTAAAGCAGGTTTCGAAAACGTAAGCGTACTGAAAAGCGGCTTAGTGGCTTGGAGCGAAGCTAACCTTCCTTTGGTTAAAGGTAAGAAATAGGTTAAAGGCAATAAGTCGTTAAAGGTGAAAAGCCTTTAAAGACAAACAGCCGTTAACGACAAGCAGTAAGCTGACCTGATTACACGAATATGACTTTAAGGCTTTGTTCGATAAATATAATGAACAGAGTCTAATTTAAAATTTTTAAGGACAAGAAAATGGCTGAAGCAGCACAACAAGACGCACAACAAAACTTCGCAATCCAACGTATCTTCCTAAAAGACGTATCTTTCGAAGCGCCAAACTCTCCAGACATGTTTCAAAAAGAGTGGAACCCAGATGTAAAACTGGACCTAGACACTCAAAGCCGTGAGCTTGGCGAAGGCGTGTACGAAGTAATCCTACGTCTAACGGTTACGGTTAAGAACGCAGAAGACACTGCATTCCTTTGTGAAGTTCAACAAGGTGGCATCTTCTCAGCAAGCGAAATGGAAGCGGGTCAGCTGGCTCATTGCCTAGGTGCATTCTGCCCGAACATCCTATTCCCATACGCTCGTGAAACGATTTCTAGCCTAGTGGTTAAAGGTACGTTCCCACAACTGAACCTAGCGCCAGTAAACTTCGATGCTTTGTTCATGAACTACCTACAAAACCAAGCTCAACAAGCTGAAGGCGAGCAAGCTTAGGTTTTCAAGTAGAGCTTAAGTTTCGAAATAGAACTACTCTGACTAATGCTCAAATCGCTTATTTTTAAGAAGCTGAGCTTTTATTGGATAGCTAGTTTTCGTTAAATAGTTAGCTTTTAAATGCACATCGCAGCTTCTGCGATGTGCATTTTTTATTTACACTGTATTTTGATAGAGAGATTTTTCTTCTTAGTAGAACACTTTTTTCTTCTTAGTAGAGAGTTTCTCCCGAACTCTTCGATTTCCCTCATTATTTTTTAGGTGGAAGCATGACAGAAACAACTCGCCCGACTCACGCGACAGACGCTTACGGTAAAGATAGCGCTTACGGTAAAGATAGCGCTTACGGTAAAGATAGCGCTTACGGTAAAGACATCGCCATGACAGTGATAGGCGCAGGTTCTTATGGGACATCTTTAGCGATATCTCTAGCGCGTAACGGTGCCAATGTTGTTCTTTGGGGGCATGATCCTGTTCATATGAATCGCCTCGAATCAGAGCGTGCGAACAATGAGTTTCTGCCAAATATAGAATTCCCAGAAAGTCTGATCATTGAATCTGACTTAGAAAAAGCCGTGACTTCAAGCCGAGATCTTTTGGTTGTCGTCCCAAGCCACGTATTTGGTATCGTTTTAAATAGCCTAAAGCCTCACTTAACAGAGAACTCTCGCATCTGTTGGGCAACCAAAGGCTTAGAGCCAGAAACAGGCCGCCTACTTAAGGATGTCGCTCATGATGTGCTTGGTGATGGTTATTCACTGGCTGTTCTGTCTGGCCCTACTTTTGCGAAAGAACTAGCGATGGGCATGCCAACGGCTATCTCTGTCGCTTCACCTGATGAAGTATTCTTAGAAGAGCTGCAAGAAAAAATTCACTGCGGCAAAACATTCCGCGTGTATGCAAACTCAGATTTCATTGGTATGCAGCTTGGCGGCGCAGTGAAGAATGTTATCGCAATTGGCGCAGGCATGTCGGATGGTATTGGCTTTGGTGCCAATGCACGTACCGCGCTTATCACTCGCGGTTTAGCTGAGATGAGCCGATTAGGTGCAGCTCTTGGGGCACAACCAGAAACCTTCATGGGTATGGCTGGATTAGGCGACTTAGTACTAACCTGTACTGATAACCAATCGCGTAACCGTCGCTTTGGTTTGGCACTTGGCGCAGGCAAAGATGTAGATACCGCACAAGAAGAAATTGGCCAAGTCGTTGAAGGTTATCGCAACACCAAAGAAGTTTGGTTATTATCAGAACGCATGGGCGTTGAGATGCCAATTGTTGAACAAATTTATCAAGTGTTGTATCAAGGGAAAGATGCACACTTGGCAGCACAAGATCTACTTGCACGAGACAAGAAGTCAGAAAGATAGAAGAGCAGATACGGGATTCGAGTAAACGAGATGCGAAAAGAGTAAAAGCAGATACGAGATTCGGGTAAACGAGATGCGAAAAGAGTAAAAGCGGATACGAGATTCGGGTAATCGAGATGCGAAAAGAGTAAAAGCGGATACGAGATTCGGGTAAACGGGATGCGAAGAGAGTAAGAGCAGATTGAGCGCTTAAAGAAGGCTTCTTTTCGTTATCCGCATCTCGCTACTCTAATCTGTTCTTTACATCTCGTTCCTCACTCTTAAAGATGATGTGAATTTTAATTCCGTCATTCCAGAACTGAGGAACGAAGTGTCTGGAATCTCGTAGTTCTTCGTACCTCGAATCTCGGTTTCTCGCATCTGCTCTTATCGCTCTTCGAATCTAGCACCTGCCCCTTAAAAATAATGGATGGTAAAATGAAACACTGTGAACAACAAAAAGTTTGGCAATGCATTGTGAAGGAAGCTCGACAGCAGTCGGAGCAGGAACCTATGCTAGCGAGTTTTTACCATGCCACGATCATCAACCATGAAAGTTTAGGCGCAGCACTTAGCTACATCCTAGCAAACAAGCTAAAGACGGCTTCAATGCCAGCAATGGCAGTACGTGAAGTGGTTGAACAAGCATTTAAACAGGACCAATCGATTATTGATGCGGCAGCTTGTGATATTTGCGCGACGGTAAATCGAGATCCTGCGGTCGAGATGTACTCGATGCCTCTGCTTTATCTGAAAGGCTATCACGCCCTTCAAGGTTACCGAGTGGCTAACTGGTTGTGGAAGCAAGGCCGTATCGCACTTGCCACTTACCTACAAAACCAAATTTCGGTTGCTTGCCAAGTGGATATTCACCCTGCAGCTCGTATCGGTAAAGCGATCATGCTCGACCACGCTACCGGTATTGTGATTGGTGAAACGGCCATCGTCGAAAATGATGTGTCGATTCTTCAAGACGTGACTCTTGGTGGTACTGGCAAAGAGGGGGGCGATCGTCACCCTAAGATTCGTGAAGGTGTCATGATCGGTGCCGGTGCGAAAATACTCGGCAACATAGAAGTCGGTGAAGGCGCTAAGATTGGCTCATGTTCTGTGGTTCTACAAGCGGTGCCACCGCACACGACCGTCGCCGGGGTACCAGCAAAAATTGTCGGTAAACCGAAGACGGATAAACCTTCGCTAGATATGGATCAGGGGTTCAATGGTCGCTCACAGAATTTTATTGATGGTGACGGTATTTAAGATCCGACATAAGATTCGAGCTACCGGGATATAAAAAATCGACAACTGATGAACATAAACTAAATGACGATAATGATGAAAAAAATTCGAGCCATTAGCAGGACTCTTTTGCTATTAACTAGCCTATGCACGGTTATTTTATCGACTTCGTCACTTGCTGCTCCCCATGGTGAATTAAAAGGTGTTTCGAGTGAAATATCTCGTCAACAAAAAAACCTCTCTTCACAGCAAAAAAAACTCGACCGCTTGCAAGCGAACCTCAAGCAACAAGAGTTATCCATTGCTTCGCTCGAAAAGGCAATCCGAGACAGTAAAAAGCAGCTCAATACCGCTAATGTCAATATTGCTAACTTAAACACCAAGATTAAAGCCCTTACGCTTCAGAAAAAAGCCCATACTGACAAGTTAAAGCAGCTGATTCAAACTTACTACATGACAAGCCGAGCTAAAGCGGCTTCTCATATTCTTAATACTGGAGTAGAAGACGATCGCATCAGTCATTACTATCAACACCTTGCTAAAGCTCGCTCCGCCACCATAAAAACGATTGAACAAACACAATCAGAATTAGAAGAAAGCCATAAGCAGCGCCAACTTGAGCAGGAGCAAATCGTGACGCTGTTAAAACAGCAAACCACCAAGCGCGATAAACTCACTCAAACTCAAACACAGCGTAAGAAAACCGTGGGGAGTATTAAAAAGAACATCTCCGGCGACAAAAATTATTTGGCCGAGCTTCAACGTAATGAAACTCGCCTAAAAGCGGAAATAGCCAAAGCAGAAAAAGCCGCGCGCGAGAGACGCAACGCTGTACTTATGGACGGTTTAGCCAAACGTAAAGGAAAATTACCTTGGCCAATCAAAGGCCGAGTTTTGCATAGCTACGGTTCACGTCAAACGGGCCAGATTAATTGGAAAGGTATCATGATCAGCGCGCAATACGGTCAACAGGTAAAATCGGTCTATTCCGGTACTGTCGTTTTTGCCGAGTATTTACGTGGCTATGGTTTAGTGGTGCTGCTTGATCATGGTAAAGGTGATATGACGCTCTACGGATTTAACCAAGCACTTCTGAAAAAAGAGGGCGACAAAGTGAAAGCGGGCGAAGCTATTGCCCTTGCAGGCGATACCGGCGGACAAACCCGCCCATCACTGTACTTTGAGATTCGCAGAAATAGTCGAGCTCAAAACCCAAAAAGTTGGTTAGTTAGATAAAGAGCAGATACGGGACTCGATTCAGCTTTTCGTTACCCGTATATCGCTTACTTGTCTCTTTCTATTTAGAGTTCAACGCCCTGACACCATCTTCCAACAGTGTCAGTTGCTCAAAACCTTGCGCCGTCGCAATCGGCTTAACGGTCGCGATCATCTGCAGCATTCCTTTATGGACGACCTGTTCGGTAATTTGAGCTTTTGGAGACATCGCAGATTGATAAGCCAACCAACCCGATGCGATCAAGTGAAGAGACGTAACCATCGACTTCATTTCTGTATCTGTTGCTTTGAGCAAGTTCAATTCAACGAAGGCTCTCATGATATCCACTAAATTCGTTTGCAGCTTTTCTTGTACCGCCATGTAATCAAGGTGGAGCTGAGCATCACGAGACAATATTTCGGGCAAGTTCGCATAAAAAAATCGGTACTTCCACATCAGCGTGAAGATAGAATCTAAGTAGTGTTTTAATAGCGTGAGGCTTTCTTGCTGCCCCTGAATGGGTGCAAACCTTTCAAGTAACTCGGTTGAATAGAGAGTGAAAATATCACGGACAATTTCTTGTTTGTTGCGGAAGTGGTAGTAGAGGTTACCTGGGCTGATCTCGATATGCTCTGCAATATGATTGGTTGTAATACTACGCTCGCCGTGCTCATTAAAAAGATCTAAAGCTGCGTAAACAATCTTGTCACGTGTTTTCATTGGTCATTAATATCCCTATCCGTTTAGTGGTTCAGTATATCGCCACTAAACGAATAGATCGAGCTGTTAACATCGGGGCGAATATCACGCGCTAACATTCAGCTTGCAATCGATCGTTGCTGCAATCAATCACTGCCAAACAGATCTCGCGTGTAAACCTTATCTGCAACGTCTGATATTTCATCCACCATTCGGTTAGATACAATCACATCCGATACGGCTTTGAACTCTTCGAGGTCAGAATAAACCTTCGAGTTAAAGAAATGCTCTTCTTTTAACACTGGCTCGAATACGACCACTTCAATACCTTTGGCTTTCAAACGCTTCATGATGCCTTGAATCGATGATGCTCGGAAATTGTCAGAGCCAGCTTTCATGATCAATCGATAGATACCAACGATTTTAGGCGAACGTTTGATAATTGAATCCGCAATAAAATCTTTACGGGTGCGGTTCGCATCAACAATCGCACCGACAATGTTGTTCGGCACATCTTGATAGTTGGCTAATAGCTGCTTGGTATCTTTGGGTAAACAGTAACCACCATAACCAAACGAAGGGTTGTTGTAATGATTGCCAATGCGTGGGTCTAAGCCCACCCCTTCGATGATCTGACGTGAATCCAAACCATGCGCTTCCGCGTAAGAGTCCAGCTCATTGAAATAAGAAACGCGCATTGCTAAATAAGTATTAGAGAACAGCTTTACTGCTTCCGCTTCTGTAGCGTTGGTAAACAGTACATCAATATTCTCTTTTTCAGCGCCTTCGACCAGCAGATTCGCAAACACTTTAGCTCGCTCAGAACATTCCCCAACAATAATGCGTGATGGGTGTAGATTATCGTACAGGGCTTTGCCTTCGCGTAAAAACTCTGGTGAGAACATAATGTTTTCACAATTCAAATCTTGCTTAACGCGCTCAGTATAGCCAACAGGTACTGTTGATTTAATAACCATCACCGCATCCGGATTGATATCCATAACGTCTTTAATGACTGATTCTACAGAGCTGGTATCAAAATAATTGTTTTTGGGATCATAATCGGTGGGTGTCGCTATGATGACAAATTCAGCATATTTGTAAGCCGCTTTATCCGTTGTCGCTCTGAAGTTCAGCGTCTTATGTGATAGAAAGTGCTCAATCTCATTGTCTGCAATCGGCGACTGTTTATTATTTAGCATTGTCACTTTGTCATCGATAATATCTACCGCGACGACTTCATGATGTTGTGCTAACAGCATTGCGTTTGATAGACCCACATACCCCGTGCCGGCGATTGCAATTTTCATGATAATACCTATAGTTTTGAGTCATTAACTCAACATAATTTATAACTTAGCTTGCTGTATCATACTCTGGTTGGGGAATTATTCCACTAGCCCGCCTTATCCATTCCTTGCTATACTCGTGACAGTTTTGTATTCAAAAGAGTTAGAAAATTATGATTATCGTAACTGGTGGTGCTGGCATGATTGGCAGCAATATTGTTAAGGCGCTCAATGAAGCGGGCCACAACGATATTCTAGTCGTCGACAACTTAAAAGATGGTAAGAAATTTAAGAACCTTGTCGATCTCGACATTACGGATTACATGGATCGTGATGACTTTCTAACTCAAGTGATGGCTGGAGATGATTTCGGTCATATTGAAGCTGTTTTCCATGAAGGCGCATGCTCTGCTACCACTGAGTGGGATGGCAAATATATGATGCTCAATAACTATGAGTACTCAAAAGAGCTACTTCATTACTGTGTTGAGCGTGAAATTCCTTTCTTGTATGCCTCTTCTGCTGCTACTTACGGTGAAACCGAGACTTTCATCGAAGAAAGAGAATACGAAGGTGCATTGAATGTCTACGGTTATTCAAAACAACAATTTGATAACTATGTGCGTCGCTTAACTGCTGACGCCGCTGCACACAACGAAACGCTTTCGCAAATCGTAGGGCTGCGTTATTTCAATGTTTATGGTCCGCGCGAGCAACACAAAGGCAGCATGGCTTCTGTAGCCTTCCACCTAAATAACCAAATGAATGCCGGTGAAAATCCAAAGCTATTCGCAGGTAGCGAAACCTTTAAGCGTGATTTTGTGTATGTTGGTGATGTCGCGGCGGTAAACCTGTGGTTCTTAGAGAATGGGGTATCTGGCATCTTCAACTTAGGTACAGGTAACGCTGAGTCTTTTGAAGAAGTCGCAAAAGCAGTCATCAAGCACCATGGTAAAGGTGAAATCGAAACAATTCCTTTCCCTGAACATTTAAAAGGTGCTTACCAAGAATTCACTCAAGCTGACTTAACCAAGCTTCGCCATACAGGCTGCGATATCGCGTTTAAAAGCGTAGCAGAAGGCGTTGCTGAGTACATGAAGATCGCAAACGCATAACGGTATATTTCAGATTAAAACGGATATTATGCCCTACTTTTAGGGCGTATTATTGGACAATCTAATCCGTATAATCATTCCCCGAGTAACCGGTATAACGTTAACTCTCTGATTTAAAAAATGTAGTGAATGAATGACCACACAACGTAATGATTTTGACCCCAAAGCTTACAACCCTGAGTTTGAATGGAGATTTCTAGCGCCTAAATACTGGGGTACCTGGATCGCGATTCTGTTATCGTCTTTAGTCTGCTTCTTGCCTAATAGTATTCGTTTAGTGTTCGCTAAGTTTATGGCGAGGCAAGCAGTCAAAATCAAAAATAAGGCAAACCGCCGAGCTCGAGTGAACCTTGAGATGTGCTTCCCTGAACAGTCTATAGAGCAGCGTGAAGAGCTCCTTTATCAATCGTATGTTACTTCTATATCGTTTTTGATGAGCTTTGCTGCACTGACACTAAAGAGTAAAGGCTGGCTAGAAAATAACACATCAATAAATGGCTTAAGCAACCTAACCGATATCACGGACAGTGGCGAGAATGTAATTTTGTTGGTTCCGCACACGTGGGCCATTGATATTCCAGCCGTATTATTAGCATCACGTAACCTTCCGGTCTCTGCGATGGCGAAAGCACAAAAAAACAAACTCAGCGACTGGTTGATGCACAGGCAACGCGTACAGTACGGTGGCCGAGTTTATGACCGCAGCGGGGGCATCAAGCCTTTCATCAAGTCTGTACGAGATGGCTACCTAGGTTATTACCTTCCGGATGAAGATCTTGGTCGTGAGCACAGTGTCTTCGTTGATTTCTTCGCAACTCAAAAAGCAACTATTTCAGGTCTCGGTCGACTCTCTAAACTGAGCAAGGCTAAAATTGTCCCTCTGTTTGCTCAATACGATAGCTGTACTGGTCAATACACATTAGACTTCTACCCTGCGCTACCATTCCCAACAGGCAGTGAAGAGCAAGATGCACGCATGATGAATCAATGCATTGAAAACTATGTGAGCAAAAATCCAGAGCAATATATGTGGATCTTAAGATTGCTTAAGACTCGTCCAGAAAGCAATCTTAATCCTTATAAATAACATGAATAACATGAATATAAAAAAAATCGTCGACACCATAATTTTATTACCTATAATTTGGATTTTTAGTGGTTTCTTGATCTTCCCGAATGGAAGCAAAATTATTGTTCCAATAATTATTTTATCTATTATTACAAATCTAATTTATTACAAAAATTACAAACTTAAAGGAAACCTAAAAAACCCTTATTTG
>NZ_JAKJSY010000080.1:0-21281 GCF_050337445.1 Vibrio minamisatsumaniensis
TGTTTGAGCCATCTGGTAGCGAGTCGTTTTTTCGATAACTTCTGCTTTAACAAAGCCACTGATATTGGCTGACTCCGTAGTTTGTAACTGCTGGCGCTTGGCATAAAAAGTAGAAAGACTTAACCCATTACGCTCACAGAAGACCCGTTGTGATAGATGACTGGATTGGTATTGCTCGAACAAGGTTTGCCATTCTTTGTTGGTGCGCCGTTTTGCCATTTCAAATCTCCTTGTAGTTGGAGATTTGATCTTATGGCGGACTGAGGATGATTAGAATGTGGGGTTTATGACGCGCTTACTGTCAACTACTACAATCTGATAGATGTTCATTTAAGAAAGTGTCAGGGGATGAAATTACGGTTTCATCTCACCTCAAGACTATATTCCCAATCTGTGTAGTCTCAGAACACTTTCCAGCATTAGCAGCTCAAGCTCGACACTTTTTACAATATAAAACTAATGAAGTGATAGCACACCCTTATGTTATGGATGTTTTTTTGGTTGATCTGATAACCGAAATGTTACATTCACCTTTAAGAGTTATCGATTACCTAAAAAAACGCTGTGGTTTTGGTGACTCTATTCTCTCTAATCATGAACTAGTAATCCTTTCGACCTATATTAAACAAAACCTATATTTTGAAGAAAATCCTACATTAGTAATGCTGGAAGATGATATTTCAGCAGATCTAGAACTAGCGATGTTAGTTAGGAGAGAAGGCTATAGTGGCGAGCCTACACCATCAGGATTTTTAACGATTCACAAAGGTACTCATGTTGGAAATATCATCGATGACATAGAGTCTTCGAAAGACTATGGACACCTGCAATTGGGGCTGCATTTACTTTCTCTAAGCGGAGATAGCATTAAGCTAATAAATCAAGCTATATCGAGAATGATCAGTCAATTCCATGCAGATAATCGTCATCACGACATTTCTCTTCCTTTGTTGGATGAGAAAACGGGATTAACTGTACATGTTAATGAAAACTCAGATGAAGAGTCATACAAGTCGCTCGTGGCACATTGTGAGAAGCGTAAATATTCTTGCAAAGCTAATTCTTGGGTAGGATGCTGTATCAGTCCTAGAAGAGAGAGGCTAAGGTTTTCGACTTATCACGAAAGTGAGTGGTGTCAATCTGATGATATGGATAAATTAGTGGCAAACCTACCTCCACTTTCACCTAGGCATCTTGTAAACAATCTCGATCAGCTTTCTTTGGGTTCTCAGCGTAAAACAGCGCAAGAAAAAATAGGGAGAAATCAACCTTGTCCTTGTGGAAGTGGAAAAAAATACAAACGATGCTGCATTTCTTAAAGATATAACCATTTCTTCTTTTATAGTATGAATAGGCTTTTGTGAACTAGATTTTGACCAAACTCAGCTTATCCGAACTGCATGGCTTGGAGCATCAACTCTAAGCCATTTCTGTCCAATTCTGAGTCCGATGACATAAGATACTGTCCTCTGTATTTTGGAATTTTTAATATAGGGGAAGGTAGAGATGACCGATTATGGTGAAAAGTTATTTATGCGTAACGCTGGGATACTAAATGATAGATAAACTGTTAAAAGAGATTTCCTTAATCAATCTTAAGTATGAAAAATTGCAGGAAGTGACTGAAAGTGACTTTAATGTTTTTTCTATCCTGCGTAATGAATCTGATGAAGTAGCTTTGCATTCCCGTTTTATTGGTGAACTCCTGAATCCTGAAGGGTCCCATAATCAAGGGGAGGTGTTTCAACAGATTTTTTTACAGCAACTACAAGATGAAAATCTACGATTTAAAAGCCAGTTCTCGCTAGAGGTTGAGCGTCATATGGGGAAGCATGGCAGGGTTGATTTATTGCTTAGTAGCCAACGTGATGCCATTGTTATAGAAAACAAAATTAATGCTGCAGATCAGCCTAAACAGTTGCAGCGGTATAAAGAAGCGCTGAGTGATTATCACTGTTCTAAAACTAAGCATCTCTATTATCTTACGCTTTTTGGCACAGCACCTTCAGAAGAAAGCCTTGGTTCTCTCAGTTGTGAAGAAGTTAACTGCATCTCATATAAAACTGACATTAAACAATGGTTAACATCTTGCGCACGCGAGGTTTATGATTATCCATTACTTCGGGAAACGATCATTCAGTATCGGAAATTGATTGAAAAACTCACGGGGCAAACACTCAATGAGGATCAGAAAGTGGAGATGAAAAACTTACTCTTGGAGGGCGATAACTTTAAAAATGCGCTCACAATTGAAGAGGTAATCACGGACGTCAAAGCTGAGTTACAAAAAACGATATGGATTGATTTGCAAGCGGCTCTTAAAAGTTCTGGTTACGACTTTAGCTTTGTGAATTACAAGTTTGAAGAAATCAGTATGGATGTCTGTCAGAATTTTTATCAAAGTTATAAGCGTAGTAGTTATTATGGATTGCAGTATAAAGTTTTAACTTTTGGTGAGCATAGTGTCCATCTTTATTTAGAAGTTGACCATTGTTTTTACTACGGATTTACCGTCTGTAAGAACAACCAACGTGGTTTGTTTAGAGATGAGTTACAGAGCAAGGAGTCTGACCTAAAAAATAAACTTGAGACTTTGATAGGGGCTAATAATGATGATGAATGGTGGTTAGCGTGGAAATACAGCTCCGATAAGATGAATTTTAAAAATTTCCAAGGAAAAACAGCAAAACTCGGTAACCCAGTATTTCGGGAACAATGGATATCTAATGTGACGACTGATGTGGTAGAACTACTTAGGCAATGCAGTGAAATATTCCCCGCTTCAATAAGTAAATAAATGTGCTTTGTGAAGTTGTACGGTAATTGAGCGATATGTTTTTAGGCAGTTCAGGCTATTTGGATTAGCAGTAGTTATCTCAATACACAGGTTTCTCAATAATCCGTAACTCGGAAATGTCCATCAACGTTTCAGCTTGATCATAGCTGGCACGAAAATGCCCCAAAGTTTGATAGCCGAGGACTTAGTGTAATCCTCTATTTCTACAGATTGACCTATAGACTCTATTCATCAGATGCGCAAAAGGAGCTTGCAGAACAGGGAATAAATAGAAATAGGATTAGTAGAGATCTAGGACGCTGCCATAATTACGGACAAGATATATAAAAAAGAAAGTATGGAATGGTGCTTATATAAGTACCAATACTTAGTTGAAAGTGCATTCGCAACAAACATTGTTGTTAAATTTCAATTGGATATAAAAATCAGAAAGGAGGGGAATGCCAACATGGTTTCGTTGGCATTCGTGTTAAGGTTGTTAGCAATGTATTGCCGAACAAAGAGTAAATACTGAGCCTTCCGAAGTTACAGTGCTTTTCTGTACAGTTCGATGACTTGTTCACGAGTCATAGGATGCGGGTTACCGCCTGCGCAAGGGTCAGCCAGAGCATCGTCTACCCAGCTCAGAATATCTTCTTCTGTTACGCCTAGCTGCGCAAAGCCTTCAGGGATACCAACACGGCGGTTAAGCGCATTAAGTTCATCAATCGCTGCCAGACTTGCTTGTTCTGCTGTCATGCCAGATGTATCTGCGCCGAGTGCTTCGGCAACCCGTGCGAATTTATCAACGCAGTACGGGCGGTTAAACTCACACACGATAGGCAACAGAATTGCGTTACATACACCGTGTGGCAAGTCTTTGTGAGCACCGGCAGGGTGAGCCATTGCATGGACCATACCTAAACCTGCACTGTTGAATGACAAGCCTGCGATAAACTGACCGTAAGCCATCATTTCACGTGCGTCTACATCTGAGCCGTCATCAACCGCTTTCGGCAAGTTTTGCGCAATGGTTTTGATCGCTTCAAGAGAAATGTAATCAGTTAATTTGTGTGCTCCGACAGAGACAAAAGACTCAACCGCGTGGGTCAACGCATCAACACCGGTTGCAGCCGTTGTATCGCCAGGAATGCCCAGCATAACACTAGGGTCGTTCACTGATATTTCCGGAATGATCTTGTCAGAGATGATCACATGTTTAACGTGCGTATCTGTATCTGTGATCACAGCGTTACTCGTCACTTCCGCCGCCGTCCCAGCCGTGGTATTGATCGCGTACAGCGGAGCACCAAGCGTTTGTACTTTCTCTACGCCATTGTACGCCGCAATCGGGCCATCATTAGCAGAAAGGATCTTGATTGCTTTAGCGGTATCAATTGAACTACCACCACCGAAACCGATAATAAACTGCGCCTCAGACTCACAATACATTTTGTAAGCGCTGTTCACGGTATTGGTGTCCGGGTTTGGACGCACATCTTTGAAAAGCATCAGATTAAGCGAACTGCCGAGAAGCTTGTCAGCGAAGCCAAGTTCTACCAGCGTCGGATCGCAGATCAGAAGCCCTTTTTCACTGCCATGCTCTTCAGTCAGACGCTCAACCAATGCTTCAATTGAGCCAACACCGGAGTAATTGATCTTCGGAAATGCCAGTTTGAACACACTCATAATTTACACCTCTATAGATTAAATTCTCGTTTCAAAATATCCATATTTTCTTTCGTCACACCTTCCGGCTCGTAACCAGCAGCTGTACACATCAGGTATAATTTTGCCCCTTTGTTGGCGACATCTACGTAATCAAATGCTTGCAGAACATCGGCACCCGAAGCGGTTGCGCCGTGTTTTTCCCAGATAGCAACGTCATGCTGAAGCAGTGCTGCTGTTGTGCCATCCGCTAACTCTTCTGAAGAAGGCAGACAGTACGGAATCATGCCGATACCGCGTGGTACGAATGCACGTACTTCCGGCAGCATCTTCCAGCAGGTGTGCGTGAACAGTTCGCTGCTCTTTGAGATATCCGGGTGGTGAGAAAGAGCAATCAGTTCAAGCGGGTGAGTGTGAACGACCGATTTGTGGTCAGAACCTGCTTTTTTCTTTTCTACAAGAATTTTAATGTGGCTGATAAATTCAGAGGTCGGTGCGAAATCTTCACTTGCTTTACCACCCCAGATAATCTGGTAGCCGTTTGCCGCTGCGTTGATTTTAAGCACACAACCCGCGTAGTCAGGATCGCGCAGTTCGCGAATACGCTGACCAGTGCCTTTTACGTAATAAATGCGGTTAGCACTTTCCATCGGCAGTTGCAGTGGCAATGCTTTTTCCTGCACGTCAACGTGCGGGATTTCATCAAATAAATCAGTGACGTCAACAGAGATGTTACCGCCATTACGTTCTGCCCATTCACGTTGCCAAAGGTACTGAGAAACTTCGCTGACTTTTTCGATTTCGTGCATCACTGCATCGTTTAATTGAATCATAATATTAGCCTTTATATTTAGTTAACTTAACCAAACAAGCCAGGCATGTAATCTGACTTGTTGGTTATTGAGCGATTTGAATTAACGTGTTTCCAGAATGGTCGCTTCGTAGTCTTTCACGTCATTGATCCAATCAAAGCCAACAGGGACTTCGTTTTGCAGACAGTGGTAATCCCAGACTGCTGCCCAAGGCAGAGAGTGAGATTCCTCAATTAAACCAAGGCGGGTGGTGTAATCGAAGGATGCTTCTGCTGCTTTTAGCTGCTCTACCGGCTCAAGCAGGGCTTTAAGCAGGGCTTTTTGTGCGTTACGGGTACCGATAACCCATGCTGCGATACGGTTGATAGACGCATCAAAGAAGTCCAGGCCAATCGCAACACGATCCAGCAGTTTGTTACGTACGATTTCACGCATGATTGCCTGAGTTTCATCGTCGAACGACACTACGTGGTCTGAGTCCCAGCGAACCGGACGGGTCACGTGCAGTTGCAGGTCGTTTACGTACAGTGAACATGCACTGATTTTGTCGCTGATCACTTCAGTCGGGTGGAAGTGGCCGGCATCAAGACATAGCGCCGTACCGCGGGTTGCCGCGTACGCAAGGTAGAATTCGTTGCTGCCAACGGTGAAGGCTTCTGCGCCTATACCGAACAGTTTGCTCTCTACTGCATCTTTGTGGAATTCCGGAGAAATCTTCTCAGCCAGCGCTTTGTCCAGAGAGTCTGCAAGACGTGCACGCGGAGACAAGCGGTCAACCGGCTGATCTTTCATGCCGTCCGGGATCCAGATGTTCATGAAGGATGCGCTGCCAAGCTCACGGCCAAAGTATTCAGAAATCTTACGGCTCGCTTTTACGTGCTCAATCCAGAACTGACGGATCTCTTCGTCCGGGTGAGACAGCGTCAGGCCGTCGTCTGCTTTCGGGTGAGAGAACAGAGTCGGGTTGAAGTCCAGACCAAGGTCTTGTTTCTTCGCCCATTCAACCCAGCGGGAAAAGTGCTCAGGTTTGATTTGGTCACGTTCGATATGTCCATCGGCATCGATGTAAATCGCGTGCAGGTTTACGCGCTTCTTGCCAGGAATAAGAGAGAAGGCTTTTTCCATATCCGCACGCAGCTGATCTGGTGTTTTTGCCGCGCCAGGGTGATTACCGGTTGCCTGGATACCGCCACTCAGTGCCGTATCCGGCGATTCAAAACCACGTACATCATCGCCTTGCCAGCAGTGCATAGAGATTGGCGTCTGGTTTAGCAGTTCCAGTGCTTTGTCTGTATCTACACCGTACTTTTCGAAAGTCGCTTTTGCTTGCTCGTAAGCTGAAATGATCTGCTCTTTGCTCATGGTCAGGTACCTTATTTAGTTATTTTTCGGAATTGGGATTTGATCTGTTCCAATCCCTCAATAGGGTTTGCAGTGAAGTTCTTCACATCAGAAGAGGCATCGATAATCTGGCGGCCTTCTTCCAGCGAGGTAATAATGTCGGACGCGATAAACTGGTTAATCACGTTGCCGAGGGCTGAGGCTTCTGTCGGTTCGGTTGATACTTTGATCTGACAGACATCGGCACACAGCTGGTTAAGGAACTTATCTTGCGTGCCGCCGCCGACAATGCGTAATTCCGTAATGGGTTTGCCGGTGACTTCCGCAAGCTCAGTCAGTACCTTGTCGTAAGCCAGCACTAAGCTGTCGTAGATACAGCGAATGACTTCGCCAAGGGTCTCCGGCGCTTCAAGGTCGCGTTTTCTAAACCAGTGTTTGATTGCCTGCGTCATTGACGCCGGGTTTAAGAAATCGTTGTCATTAGGATTGACGATGTATTTAAACGGCTCAGCCTGACGCGCCAGGCTGGCGATATCCGGGAAAGTCAGTGACGGATTCTCTGCTTTAATGCGCTGGATCAGCCACAGGCCCATGATGTTTTTCAGCACGCGGTAGCGGCCATCCACACCACCTTCGTTAGTCAGGTTGTACTGGTAGGCAAGCTCGCCGGTGTAAGGCTCAAAGCTTTCAATACCGACTAGAGACCAGGTACCAGAGCTCAGGTAAGCCATGTTCTCGTGTGCAATCGGCGTTGCTGCCACAGCAGATGCAGTATCGTGGCTTGCCACAGAACAGACAGGGATTTGCACATCGCCTAAGTGGTACTCACCAATAATGCGGTTTGGCATTTTAGGCGGCAGGAACCAGTTCATTTTGGCTCCGCAGGCGTTGATAAGCTCTTTGCTCCACACTTTCTCTTTGCAGTCTAAAAGCTGGCTGGTGGAGGCATTGGTGTACTCACAGTGTTTCACGCCGGACAATTTGTAGTTGAGGTAATCCGGGATAAACAGCAGGGTATCAATCTCGCCATACCATTCAGGCTGTTGATCGTAGATCGTTTTTAACTGGTTGATCGTGTTAAAAGGCAGGAACTGAATGCCTGTTGCCGTGTAGATATCTTGCAGGGTCAGCTGATTATCCGCTAACAGCTTATCCTGCACACCTTCGGTACGTGCGTCACGGTAGCTGACAAACTCACCTAAGTGTTTACCGAACTTGTCCAGCAGCACAAAATCGACACCCCAGGTATCAATACCTAGTGAGGTGATCTCTACACCTGTCGCGACTACTTTATTGATGCCTACTTTGATCTCTTCCAGGATGGAGTAGAGATCCCAGCACGACTCATTACCATGCATCACTTGCTGGTTTTGAAAACGGTGAAACTCTTCGAGTTCGATTTTTCCGTTGTTCAGATAACCGACCATGACACGTCCGCTTGACGCCCCAAGGTCTATTGCAATCACAGCCTTCATCATGAATACCACCTCTTGTTCTTTAGAGGTATTACACCGTTTTTTACAACGGAATAACTTCAAAAATCCTCCCGTAAAAACGCATTTGGTGCGTTTTTTTCAAGAAGCTCATGCGGCGATTCAAATTTTTGATAAACAGTGTTTTAACGCTATAAAAAAACAAGGGTTAAAGTGGTGTGAACCAAGTCAATCTCACAGAATTTTTATTTGAATTTGGGGGTAACGTGGTTTTTATTGCGCTTAGGTGAAGGTGAGGCATGAAAGCCTAGGGAGTATGGAATAGGTGTAACCGTGATAGAGCAGGGCCAAATAATAAGCCCCGCGATGCTGCGGGGCATAGAGAAGAGTCTTAACGTTATGCCAGATAGAAGACTGAATCCAGCGTTACAGACTGCGGAGAGTTATCCGGATTAGTTGCCATAATGTCTTGCATATAAGCCCACCATTTCTGACAGGTTTCAGTACTGGCAACCTGATCCCAACGCTCCTCGCTCTCGATTTCGACATAACCAAACAGCTGATTAGTCTCCTCATGGAGAAAGATGGAGTAGTTGTGACCGCCGTGACTTTTCAGAACATCTACCAGCTCTGGCCAGATTTCATCATGTCGTTTTTTGTATTCTGCCTTACAGCCTTCATTGAGCTGCATGACAAAGGCTTTTCTGATTAAATCATTCATTAATATTCTCGCTTAGGCTTTGTCACGCAGAGTGATCCAGGTGGTTGCCGAGATGAAGTAAATGACAGTCGGATAAATCGCGAACGCTTTAAAGGATTCGAACGCCATCTGGTAGTCAGCACCTGCGCCCCAGACTTTCATCGCAGAAATCATCATCGCAGCCAGAGATGCCAGAGCAATCGCGCCGGAAACCTTCTCCAGCATGCTTGCTGGCTTCGCTTCGGTCTGTTGCGCTGCTTCGCATTTCGCCAGTTCAGAATGGTACGTTTCACGCTCTTTCTGCTCCTGGTGGTATTCCGCTTCCTGTTTCGCGTAGTTATCACCGGCACCCATAGATTTCGCTAACGTGATGTAAACGGCCATAGACAGCAGGTAAGTCGGTACAAACAGGAAGAACAAGTGCAGGAAGCCCATCTGTTCACACGTTACTGCAAACACAACACCAATTGCCCAGGTGATAAGCGCCGCTTTGTTCAGGTCGTTACCCTGGTACTTAGACCAAAGCGGAGTCAGACCGATTTTTTTAAATACCCAGTGCTCAGATACGATGATTGCGCCAACCGGTGCCAGCAGCAGGCCCATGTAGCCAACAAAGTCTAACAGGCGGGTAAATACGAACGGGAAACAAGCAATAATCGCGGTAACGACACCAACGATAGTCGTGATGTACGCACGCGATTTGTTCGGGAAGATACTCTGGATTGCCAGGCCTGCGCGGTAGATAGTCGGGTTAGACGTTGTCCAGCCCGCAATGATTACCGCAATGATACCTGTTGCGCCAAGTACAGCATGAGCGATACCGCCAGCGTCCAGATTAGACATGCTAGTTTGCATTAGCAGCATTGCACCTGCACCCATAATACCGGCACAGATCCATGCAATGTAGTGACCGAAGAACATACCAAACGCAGAGAAGTAACCGTATTTTGAGCTCTTAGCAAAACGTAGCAGTGCCATGTCACCTAAAGAGCCGTGCATTGCCAGGTTACATACCCATGCGAAAGCAGCGATCTGCCAGAATGTCATTGATGGTGAACCATCAGGTGTTTGCCCGGTCCAGATGTACTGATCCGCCAGAGAAAGGAACTGACCAAAACCAGTAAAGGTTTCACCGTTGCCAACATTGCTCAGTGCAGGAAGTGCAACCATACCGCCAGTGACAAACACAACTAGTAGCCATGGTGAGCATACTGTTGCGAACTGAGCACATTTCTGGAAGCCCAGTACGGCAATGGCTACCACTATAGCACCGACAGCGAGTGCCACGGCAACAAATGCGGCATTGGTCGGATACCAGTTCGTCTGCGCCGGAATATCAAATAAGATACGTATCGCAGAGGCTGATACTGTGATCATTGCCCCACCCAGTGCACAGAAGAGCACGGCGTTGACCACGTTATAGACTTTGTTAAAGCCCGGGCCTGCGACTCTGCGCAGATATTCGTAAACGGTGAGTCGGGATTGGGTTGCTATAGGAGCGGTAATCAGTGCCCAGGTTAGTACGGCCATCAGGTTACCGACCACTAGACCCATCAGGATATCAAACGTGCTTGCTCCCCATGCGACAAAAGCCGCACCGATAACAAACTCGGTACCAGCAACGTGCTCACCGGAATAGGAGCCGAGAAAGTGTCGCCAGCCGAGCAGTTTATGTTTGGGCACCCGTTCTTGTTCATATTCATTGAGGGTTGCTTCTGTTTCTTGCGTTTGTGTAGAGGGAATCGTTTCAGACATGATTGTCTCCTTGCTAATTGTAAGCTTTTGTTTCTTATGTCTTAAAATTTAATTATTTAAGTTTTGTCATTGTTAATTCCTCTCTGACTCGCCAGATATTATCCATGTGGCGGACAGGGGGATTAGGGTTAGCTTACAAAGCTGAGAAATTTAAACCTTGGAGAATTAACATCAAGAACTGGTATTTTGGTGAGTTTTTTAAGGTGGGCAACTTTGTCTTCACACTTTTGTAAATATCAGTAAAAAAACGGGCAAAACTGAGATGTTCGGCGAGGAAAAGCGAGTTTAAACCATCTAAATTTACACTCGTGGAAGCAGAGGTACACAATGATCTATCTAAAGTCGAGAGAGTTCTTCATGAACTCCAACAGTCCTGTCACTACTGAGCTCAGAGCTCCTCAGGAGCCTTACCCTGAGCACGCGCACTCATTTGAAGAGATTATTATTGTTTCGGAAGGATGTGGTACACATGTCATGAATGATGTGCCTATGAATCTGAGTAAAAATTACGTCTGTTTTGTCAAAAAGGAAGACCGTCATTTATTCGATACAGTAGATGATCTCTATTTAAGTAATATTCTGTTTGAAAAAGATAAGCTGCAGGTCGGCTCGGATCTGAAGCGTTTTATGCCAAATGAATCAGACAGAGAAACGGGCTGGTTTATTAATGAAAATACTGCACAAAGTGTTCGTCAGCTGATCGAACGTTTGCACATTGAGTCACATATAGACAGTGAAGAGTCGCGAATGATTGCACAGTTCATTTTTCAGCAGATTATTGTTGAGTTGTGGCGGGGGAAAATAAAAGACGTCGATTTGCTTAATAACAACGATAAAGTTATTTACGCTTTATCTCATATCCAGCTGCATTATGCTGGCGTGAATGAAATTGATGAAGTTGCTGAGGCGGTAAAACTGTCTTCGCGTCAGTTAACCAACAGTATTAAGAAGTTAACGGGCATGAACTTCAACCAGTATCTACATTACATACGTACCAGCAAAGCGTTTTCTGACATTCTTTATACTGATCAATCTATTACAGATATTGCTTTCAGGGTTGGTTATCAGGACAGCAATTACTTCTCTACTAAATTTAAGCAGGTCTTTAATCAGACCCCGAGAGAGGCACGCATGAGAAATTTTGCTAAATAATCTCTTCATCATTATTACAATGTAATCGCTTTCAGAGCGGGCAAGATTACATTTAAGCGTAAGCTGAGAACAATAAAGTAATACGAGAAGGTTAGGCTCCTCAAAAGATCGTAACACGGAATTGTCCAAGTATGAGTTACAGCAAGCAATTTCCTTTTGTGATCACCAAGCGATTATGTCGTAACTACCAGAACGTACTCGTAGCAAGTTATGGCCATTTCTAATGTTGTGTAACTTTCTTACACTCAACTCTCGTGTTGTTGTTGACGTTTATTTAAAGGACACCTTATGGTTTTAGTATTGGACGTATTATGCTTTTAGATATTGCTTAAGTTATTGAAAAACAAGCAGGTGGTTGGACGCTTTATGGTTTCAGCGACATGAAGCCTGCAATATATGTTCGCATAAATTGCAGGCTTTCTTCATTTCTGCATCATAAGTCTTCATAGTCTATTTTTTGTTGTAGGTTTACAACAAAAGTGATTTGCTATGTTCGACCAAACCAAGAAATCATCTCACGTACACAACATCTGTAAGTTCATGAGCTTGAAGAATGATGCTGTTGTTCGCACTCTCTCCATTTTGGAGTTCGATTTCTGCTTTCACCTCGAATATAACGCAAACATTAAAAGTTTTACCTCTCAACCTTTTGGCTTCCACTATCAATTCAATAATCGTAAGTGCTGATATACCCCAGATTTTTTAGTAACAGATCACAACGAGCAGTCAACCCTCTTCGAAGTAAAACACTCTAGTCAGATTCTCAAACCTGATTTCAGGAATAGATTTGAAGAGAAACAAAGGGTTGCGTTGAATGAGTTCAACAGACGCTTAGTTTTGGTTACTGAGAAACAAATTAGAATGGGACCGACGTTAGATAACTTTAAGTTACTACACCGTTATTCCGGATTGCGAACCGTGACTGAGTTTCAAAAGCTAGTATTGGCGTTTATTCAACGAAAACAAATGGTGCAGCTACAAGAGGTGTCTTTGTATTTCGGTTTATCGGAGCAAGACACACTTATCTCTACTCTTCCTTGGCTCTCTTCGATAGTTTTCATCGAATACCAATCTCCAGCGCTTCATCTGGGGAAGATTATATGTTGTTTGTACAAAAGGAGCTTGGCGGTGAGCTTGGTGTAGCAAACTTTAATAGCTATGGTTTAGCCACCAATCAAGAAAGAAAAGGGACTGTCCCTGACTTGCGCTTTTGACCCTTTTTTGAAAATTCTATTCCAGTTGTTTAAAAACAGAGACTTACAGGACAGTAAATAAAAAAGGTATTTTGGATGAATTATGACGTTAAGCATGCAGAATTAGATGGTTAGTAACTATAGTTAACAGTGTCCTGCCGCATAGGCAGCTAAGAAAGGGTGGTAATGATTCAGCATATGTGCAAGGGTGTGTCCTGCCGCATAGGCAGCTAAGAAAATAAACAAACACATACGCCGAAAGAATTTGATGTGTCCTGCCGCATAGGCAGCTAAGAAAACACCTTCAACCAGTGGTGTTAATGCCTCTTTGTGTCCTGCCGCATAGGCAGCTAAGAAATTTCGAATCGTAGTTGATCCCCGCGGTATTCGGTGTCCTGCCGCATAGGCAGCTAAGAAATAGAGTGGCTTGATGGAGTGCATGAGCCACTTGTGTCCTGCCGCATAGGCAGCTAAGAAACTCTCCAAGCGACCTAAGAACGCCACCTGGCAGTGTCCTGCCGCATAGGCAGCTAAGAAAGTCAGATGTTATACCCATATTAAAACCTAGAAGTGTCCTGCCGCATAGGCAGCTAAGAAAAATTAAGCGTTTCATGTTTGATTCAGCGATAAGTGTCCTGCCGCATAGGCAGCTAAGAATAGGCCAGTAAGAAAGCAACCAGCCTGCTGAACAAGCAGTTAAAATCAAAGCCATCAAGTTTAAGCTTGGTGGTTTTTTTCTTTTATTACTTACAGGCAGAGGCGACGTAACTCAAAAATGCCCCAAAGTCGTTTAGAGCAAGTTATCTACGCTACAGAAAATCAGCGTGTTTTCCCTACTAAAAGTAATCCCATCAACACCCCATAAATTCTAAAAATATGCCATCTATTTGACATGAGCATCAGTTGCGAATATTCGATTGTGATAGCATCCAAAAAGTTAGCATTACACCACTTTATGAAGTGGACATTTGTACCTCTCAAAATTTAATCCAACTATTTTTAGACAGTTAAAACGGCGTGGGTATCAGGCAGAGTCAAAGCGGAGTGAATATGGTAGCTAAGAAGTTTGACCTAAATATAGATCGAATGCTTGAAAACTGGGACGTTTTCCATGCCGTTCGGGAGATCATTGCAAATGCTCTCGACGAGCAGATATTGACTGACACAGCGGACATTATTATCTCACGTGATGACCGAGGTCAGTGGTGTATAAGGGACTTTGGCCGTGGTCTTAGACACGAGCACTTCACTATGAACGAGAATCAAGAAAAGCTCGAACATCCCGGACTAATCGGAAAGTTCGGTGTGGGCTTGAAGGACGCTCTAGCCACATTCGACCGCTTGGGAATCGAAACCCGTATCCGCTCTAAGTTCTGCGATGTCTCCTTCAACCGTTCTGAAAAACATGATTTTTCTGATGTCATCACGCTACATGCCTGCATCTCCGAACCGTCCGACCCTGCATTCGTCGGAACAGAGTTCATCTTGAAAGGCTGTTCTACAGATGATATTGAGAAGGCGAAGAGTCTATTCCTGTGTTTCTCCGGTGAAGAATGCCTAGAGAAAAACCAATATGGAGAAGTCTTGCGGAAAGTGGGTAGAGTCTCTTTCATTTACATTAACGGTATTCGCGTCGCCGAAGAAGAAAATTTTCTGTTTTCCTACAACATCACTTCGCTGACGACTGCTATCAAGAAGGCTCTCAATCGCGAACGAACGAATGTCGGGAGAACCGCCTACTCCGACCGAGTTAAATCCATTCTGCTAGCTTCCTCTTCGGAGGCAGTTGCTCAAACTCTCGTCAATGACCTCGGTAACTTTGGGAGCGGCTTACTCCACGACGAAATGAAATGGACGGATGTCTCCGTTCATGCATCGAAGATCACCAATGCGTCGGGAAACGTCCTGTTCCTGACGGATGAGGAGATTATGAATGCTCCGCGTTTCGTCGAGGAAGCTCGGGCAAATGGGCGGCAGATAATCACAATCCCGAGTAACGTCAAAGAAAAGCTGTCGGGACAGGTTGATACTGAAGGAAACGTAATACAGGATTTAGGCAATTTCATTTCTGGGTGGAACGATTGTTTCGAGTTCAAATTTGTCCCACTAGAAAAGCTTTCACAGGCCGAAAGAGTGGTGTTCGACATGACCGGAAGGCTCGCAGATCTAGTCGGTGGACTTCCTTCGAGGGTTCAGTCGGTGAAAATCTCGGAAACGATGCGCCCCGAGACGGGGGGCTTCTCGGAAGCTAGGGGGCTTTGGACAGGTACGGAAATCATCATCAAGCGCGACGAACTTGCTTCTGTCGAGAGCTATGCGTCGACCCTGCTTCACGAAATAGCTCATGCTCGAAGCGGAGAGGTCGATGTCACAATCGGTTTCGAACAAGAGTTGACCTCACTTCTCGGGATGGTTGCATCGAAAGCCCTAATCACTATCGCCGACGAGCACACAAGAGCCCGATTACCTGAAACCCATACTTCATCGCGATACCCACAAACATCGAATCAAGACTCAACTCCAAAGAAAAATATAGGTTTTTGGGCAAGGTTTTTCGGCAATCCTTAGGGTGACGTGATAGTGCCCATCATCCTAATTCATGTGCAGATTCTGATGAACAGTTCGCGGTACGGATGATTAGTTCATTGATTTAGGAAGCAACGTCCTCAAATTCAGCGTATCCGAACAACATGGCTTAGGACACAAATTCTAAGCTGTTTCTGCCCCGCCCTAGGTCTATCTGTTTTGGGACGTCCATGCCCCGTATTTAGTTAAGAACGTTCTTCACCCTCTCCACATCCCCCGATATTTTCCTTACTAAAACTAATTTTTCTAGTCCAACGCATTCAGCCTACGAATACCTATTTTTGTTGGCCGATTAATCAACAACTAATCAGACTCCCAGGCGATCGAAATCAAGTTTTGCGTTATGCGCTTGGTGGTATATTTCGTCGGATGTTTCAGGCACCCGATAACATTTCGTGTTTCGATAAGTAAATGGCATTAGCATTAGAAGCCTGTGCCCATGGAGGGAATAATATGTCAATTGAAAGCATTGTTAGTTGGGCTAACAAGTTAAAAAAGAATCTATGGTGGCGTCATGCCATTAGATTAGCAGCAGAGAAAGGTGAGTTAGGAGGTGATGACTTACAACTACTTTTCACTATTGCCAAAATGGAACATGGGCTAGAGACTCGGAACGAATCATACCCAGACTGCATTGCGCCACTAGACCTTACTGGTTTTGGTGAGGAGGGACAGGCTGTAAATCTGAAGAGTATTGGCAAAGTGAGCCATGTATCCGCATTGGTTTCTAATGCCTTGTTGGAATTCCAAACCGAAGGCCTGACAGCGGTGTATGGTGACAACGGCTCTGGTAAGTCGAGTTATGCAAGAATCCTCAAGAATGCCTGCTTAACTCGCGGTGATACACCTCAAATTCTATCTAATATTTATAATGATAAATCGGGAGACCCTTCAGCTGAACTCTCGATTGTCGTAGTCGAAGAACAACATGATGTCGAATGGGCTCTGTCTGCTGCCCCACGTGAAGACCTAAAGTCTATTCGTGTTTTCGACAACACCTCTGCGGCTCACTATATTTCGGGTGAAGATGCTATTGAGTACAAGCCTGTTGGAATGAAGCTCTTAGCCCAGCTTATGCGCGCATGTGAGTTTGTGCGCGCTGAAAACGATAACGAGAAGAAACCGTTTGTTCAATCTACCCCACTGCCAACCTTTAAACCTGGTGGAGAGGTTCTTGCTCTTGTTTCAGCATTGTCAGCTAACACAAAGCCTGAAGATGTTGACGCACTTTGCATCGATAAAGAAGCAGAAGAATCGATCCCTGCTCTCATTGAAGAACTATCGAAACTCAGAACCAGTACTCCAGAGCAGCTTCGCAAAGGTTACAGTGACAAGTGCAAGGGTCTACAGCCATTGCTAACTCATTTGGAGAAACTGAAAGAGAAGTTAGATCAAGAGCACTTCGATTTAATAAAGGCTTCCTATGATGATTACAAAACAAAACAAGGCGCTGCGGAGTTAGCTCGCAGTCAAGCTGTTGATGGTCATGATCTGGCTGGCATCTGTTCACAAGAATGGGCACTGATGTGGTCCCACGTTAAGGCATTTGTTCAAACTCATAACAGCAAGTTGGCATTTCCACCACCTGAAGGGTCACCATGTCCTACGTGCCTCCAACCTATTTCATGTAAAACTGCAACTAAGCTGAAATCATTTGACGACTATTTGAAAGATCAAACTCAGGTAGAAGCCAAACAAGCGAAAAGAACGTTTGACACCTACATTGCGAACCTGAAGAACCTCAACTTCGATCTAAACCCATATGAACTGGCACTAAGCAAGATCCGCGACCACAGTGCAGAGTGTGCGGAAAGCATCATCGCACTGAATTCAAGCCTCGAAATTCTTCGAGACCATCTAGTTAAGATTGAACCGGACTTTACTTCGATCAAGGTTGACTTCAAGGCTGTTGGCTGGATTGCTGCTCAGATCGCCTCATGGAAGAAGAAAGAATCTGAAGTTGCAACGAATGATAGTTTAGCTAAGAAGATTTCAGAGATGACGACACAGATTCACGATCTTGAGGACAGAAAGATCTTCACTGCTGCTAAGCAAAATGTAATGAGCGAAATTGATCGCCTGCAGATACTCGCTTTGTATAACAGTCTAGGTGGCTCTTGCCAGTCTACTTCTATTACCACGCAAACTAATGCTATTGCGAATAGTGGTGCAGTAGGTGCTTTACAAGCTGCATTCAGTGAGGAACTAGAGAAGCTAGGCTTTGATAACTTCAAAGTAGGCACTGTGACTCGCGGACATCGCGGCAAGCAAATGCTCAAGATTCGCCTAACGGAAAAGTCTAACGGTATCACTGATGTGGCAAGTGAGGGCGAGCAAAAGTGTGTTGCTCTTGCCTGCTTCTTGGCGGAGCTTACTGTAGATAACAGAAAATCAGCCATCATCTTTGATGACCCTATCAACTCTCTTGATCATAAATGGCGCCGTTTGTTTGCTGATCGCATAGCTCAAGAAGCTCTAACGCGTCAGGTCATTGTATTCACTCATGATATGTCTTTCTTAAAGATGTTAGAGGAATCCACTGATGTGACTAAAGCTCCTTTGGAAGTGGTTTCTATTCGTAAACTAGGAGATGTAGCCGGTTACCCATTCAAAGAGCCGCCGTGGGGCGTCAAAAATACACTCGCTCGAGTTGGCGAATTGAAGAACTTGATACCTCTACTCAGGAAGATTGAGGCATCTGGTGACTTCGAGTACGAAATGAGAGTTAAGGACGGCTATGGTCGACTGCGTGAAACCTATGAACGTCTTGTCGAAGAGTGGCTGCTTAGAAAAGTTGTTGAACGATTTGGTCGCGCAGTTAAGACCCAAAGTTTGAAAGAAATCGCCGACGATGTAACCTCTGAGGATAACGACATTATCAATGCCGCAATGTCTAAGTGTAGCACCTACTTGCGCGGTCACGATGACGCAACAGGATTAGCAGTTGATTGCCCTCGAGCGAGTGAGTTTGAAAAGGATGTGAATGCTTTGGACGAATATTTCAAGGCTCTGAAGAAGCGCCGAAGTTAAACTACTAACTAAGGACAAATCGTCGTACTAAGATAAGGTACTACATCTACAAAGTTACTTACTCCAACCATCAGCTGAACCATGGTGTTAAGTGTTTTTGGCTGCGTCAGCAGCCAATGCTCTTAATACCAAGGCAGTCTACTTCATTTTTCCCAAACTGAAGTTATCTGAAATAACTGATTTAGAGCATAACGTCTAACTGATTTATGTCCAAAAGTTTGTTACACACATGTCGATTATGTTTGTCGATTATGTCTGCTAGAGGATTAATTGGAGCGTAGTAAATTTACTACGTTGAATCTTAGTCGTTGTTCAAATTTGCAGGCTTTCTTCATTTCTGCATAGCAAAGCAGCTGTGTTTTCTGACCTAAAAAATGGTGTAGGAACAGGAACAACAGAGCTTCACGTTGCTAGACCTATTTCAGGAGCTCTTGAACCTTTATTTGTGTTGCTATATCTGAAAGCACCAATGTTTCTTAAAGTGGGTGAGACCCAAATGACGGGGTCCGCTGGTCAGAAGCGTGTCCCTAAAGATTTTTTTGCAGGTAACCCATTACCTTACCCTCCACTTAAAGAACAACACCGCATTGTCGCAAAAGTCGATGAGCTAATGACACTCTGCGACCAACTAGAGCAACAAACCGAAGCCAGCATTGAAGCGCATCAAACCTTGGTAGAGGTGTTATTAAACACATTAACCTCAAGTGAAAACGCCGACGAGCTAATGCAAAACTGGGCACGAATCAGCGAGCACTTCGATACCCTGTTCACCACCGAAGCGAGCATCGACCAACTAAAACAAACCATCCTGCAATTGGCAGTAATGGGTAAGCTTGTCCCACAAGACCCAACCGATGAGCCAGCTGCAAAGTTGCTTGAGCGTATTGCGGAAGAAAAAGCGCAGTTAATCAAAGATAAAAAAATCAAAAAGCAAAAAGCTCTGCCGCCGATTGCTGATGATGAAAAGCCATTTGAACTGCCGAATGGATGGGAGTGGTGTCGTTTTGGGGAGTTGGGTTACGACATGGGAGGCGGTACGCCTTCGAAGTCAAACCCATATTATTGGGATGGCGACATACCGTGGGTTTCACCGAAGGACATGAAAGTCGATTTCATTTCTTCTGCTATAGACAGTGTGACCGCAAAAGCTGTCGAAGAAACCACGGCGAAACTAATACCGGAAGCGAGCTTGCTGATGGTTGTGCGAGGAATGATCTTGGCACATTCATTTCCGGTGGCTTTGACCCAACGGCCTGTAGTTATCAATCAGGATATGAAGGCATTGGTCTTCTCTAACATGCTTCCTACTTACCTATTGCTGTTAATGAAAGCCCAAAAAGAACACATGGTTGGTCTAGTTGATCGGTCGTCGCACGGGACGTGTAAACTGGTCTCCGACAAGTTGTGGGCCGTTGTACTGGGTATCCCATCAGAAGAAGAGCAACATCGCATCGTCGCCAAAGTCGATGAACTAATGGCCCTGTGCGACCAACTCAAACAACGCCTCCGCGATAGCCAACAAACCCAGCTTCAGCTAACTGACGCGATTGTTGAGCAGGTGGTGTAACCCAGGCCATTGTCTTCAATCAGCCTCAAACCATCGAACTAAGCCGTGTTATCGGCTTAGTTCGATGGTAAAGCATCAAGACAAATCGGTAGAAAGTGGCGAAGAAAAGGATGCGCTTAACTTGCTGGCTTGCTTCATATTTGCACCCTCAGTTTTCAACGTCACTGGTGATGCAAAGATGCTTAATCAAATCACTAAGCGGCGGTGTTTGCTTTTGTTAACTTCTTTGTTTGACGGTGAGTTAATACAAACAGAATGCTTAATGTCGCCACGTATACAATAAGTTGCGCTAAGCTTGGTTTTTCTGTGTACCCAAACATTACGTGAATAAATAGACCAAACCAATTTGAATGGTGATCAAGCAGGGCGGTGCTATTCCATAATGGATTGATGAGCGGATTAATGAGCCCCGCAGAAGTAAACTTACTTACGGCATTTATGGCCATACCGGCGGCTAAAAATGACATCAATACAGCAAAGAAATTGAATACTTTACCAAGGTTGATTTTGATGAAGCCAAAGTACATAGCAACGCCAGCTATAATCGCACCTACCGATCCCATTAAGCTTCCACTTAGTATTGAAGCCCCGGTGGTTTCGCTATCGCTGGTTAAGCCTAAAAGAAATAATACAACTTCAATACCTTCACGGAACACACAAAAGAAAGCGACTAAACTTAGCGAAAACAAAGGTTTATTGTTTTCTTTGATATCATTCACTGAAGCTTTGATATCTTGAGAAGCTTTCATTCCGTTTGATTTCATCCAAATAACGGTATAACCAATTAAAATACTCGATAACGCGAGGATGATTCCCCCGGTCATTTTCCCCTCAATTAATGCCGTAATTGTTGCGTTGTTTAACGCGATAATCGCGAGTAATAAAGAGATAAGGATTCCAGTTCCAGTCCCTCCTAAAATCCATTTTGAGCTCTTGGCTATCTCTTTTGTTGCGGCTAAAAGCAAAGAAACAATAATGGCCATTTCTAAGCCTTCTCTAAATACAATGGTCATACTGGCGAACACAATAACACCCTATTTTGTTAAGTAAGTTAATGTATGATAATGCAAGTTATTATCAATTGCATTTGTGTTTATGGAAACTTAGATTACCCTGTGAAAGGTGGGGTAAGGTTATTTGGGGCTCACAATGGCCGCGCTCCAATAGTTCAGGACACCTCTAAGTTTGTTCTGCTCCAAATTTTATATAATAGGAGAATGAATACCGATTTTTGTGTAGCATATAGCAATCTTAAACCTAACCTAGAC
>NZ_JAKJSY010000081.1:0-20925 GCF_050337445.1 Vibrio minamisatsumaniensis
CTATTAGATATACTGCGCAATTGTTATAATTGTTACATAGATCTTGTGGTTGTTAAGTTTTATGCTGTGTCGGTATTTATTTAACTAATTGATTTTAATCGGATTAAAAATTAAACACTCATTCTCTCGGTCGCTAAGTCATTGATTTTTATTGTTAAAAAAATATAGGCTTTAAAATTGTTGATGTGAAAAATTTGGTGAAAAAAATTTTCTGAAATTTTCTTAATTTCTGAGATTAAACTCTAGTTTCAACATTAAATGTAAACTGGATCACTTTAATGAACTGTATGTTTCGTTTTTAATTGATTTTGGAATTTTTATTTCATATAAAGGGCTGGTGCAGTCTATAGGCGGGATTTATTTCTCTTAGCTGAGTTTTAGTTTGCAGAGGCGACAGAGTTTGATCTCTGCACTCGATGAAAGCTGAATGAATAAGCGAACCAATTTGTCTACAAGGAATGGGATATGCAATTTGAAGAAAAAAAACTGGATTTGATTTGTCTGGGGAGAGTGGCGGTTGACCTATATGGGCAACAAATTGGCTCGCGATTAGAATCTATGGGGTCGTTCTCTAAGTATCTAGGGGGATCATCAGGCAATGTTGCTTACGGGACAGCAAGGCTTGGATTAAAATCGTCAATGCTTGCTCGAGTTGGTGATGAGCATATGGGGCGATTTGTTCGTGAGGAGTTGCAATCTGTGGGGGTTGATACTCGCCATCTCATTACCGATCGTGATCGTTTAACGGCTTTAGTATTGTTAGGCATCAAAGATGAGGAGACGTTTCCATTAATTTTCTACCGTGATAATTGTGCCGACATGGCACTCAGCGTAGACGATATTTCAGAATCTTACATAGCCTCTGCACGATGCTTAGCGATTACAGGTACTCACCTTTCAAACCCACAGACCCGAGATGCGGTATTACTCGCCCTAAAATACGCTCGTAAGCATGGTGTGAAGACTGCATTAGATATCGATTATCGACCCGTCCTTTGGGGATTAACTAGCCTTGGCGATGGCGAAACTCGCTATATCGATTCTGCTGAAGTGACGCATCAACTTCAGAAAGTGTTACCCCTTTTCGATCTTATTGTTGGTACCGAAGAGGAGTTTCATATTGCGGGCGGCTCCACAAATTCAGTTGTCGCTCTAAAGTCGGTTCGATCTGTGTGCCAGGCTGAACTCGTGTGTAAGCGAGGTGCGTTGGGTAGTTCTGTTTTTTCTGGTGATGTGCCTGATTCGCTGGATGAGGGCATAACTGTCGAAGGCGTTAAAGTGGATGTTCTTAATGTACTTGGTGCGGGTGATGCCTTTATGTCTGGCCTGCTACGAGGTTACCTCAATGATGAAGGTTGGGAGAAAGCTTGCGCTTATGCCAACGCGTGTGGCGCATTAGTGGTATCACGTCATGGCTGTGCACCAGCGATGCCTACTAAAGAAGAGTTAGATAACTATTTAGCTCGTGCCCAAGATGTATTACGACCAGATCAAGACAGTCAATTAAACCATTTACACCGAGTTACGACACGTCAAACTCAGTGGGATGAATTATGTGTTCTAGCATTCGATCACCGTAGTCAGTTTGAACAAATGGCCAAAGACGCAGGTGCTGCTTTTGACCGTATTTCCATATTGAAACAGTTAATTTATAAGGCTTCGTTAGCTGTCAGCCAAGAAGAGAGTCTGGCTGGAAAATTTGGTCTGCTCTGTGATGGTACTTTTGGTCAGCAAGTCCTTAATGTTGCGACCGGTACAGGTACTTGGATTGGTCGACCGATAGAAGAACCAGGATCTAGACCTTTGCAATTAGAGCATGGTGACATCGGCAGCCAGTTGCGTACTTGGCCATTAGAACATGTGGTGAAGTGTTTAGTGTTTTGCCACCCAGACGATGACATTGCCTTGCGTCTATCACAAGAAAAGACAGTTAAAGAAGTCTATGACGCGTGTTGCCAATCGGGTCACGAATTGCTGCTAGAGGTTATTTTACCTAAGGGAATGACTTTGGGGGATAAGCAGTATCTCACGCTGATGAATCAATTCTATTCCATTGGTGTTAAACCTGACTGGTGGAAATTACCGCCGCTTTCTGAATTGTCCTGGAAACAAGTGGAGTTGTTGATACAAGACAATGACCCACATTGTCGAGGTATTTTGATTCTTGGGCTTGATGCGCCATTAGATGAGGTACAAGCCGGCTTTAATGCAGCAGCAAATTGTCCGCTGGTAAAAGGTTTTGCGGTTGGGCGAACAATATTTGGATTGCCATCAAGTTTGTGGCTTGCGAATGATATTAATGATGAGGAGCTAACTAGCCAAATCAAGTCAAACTATTCGATCTTGGTTAGAGCGTGGCAGCAACGCAATGTATCTACATCTTGTCAGCCATCTTCACAATCTCGTCTTAAATCAGAAGCCGCACCTTCATTCATTTCCAACTAAAGGACTCAGTTATGAAAACTGTATTTAATTTTATCAATGGTGAAATAAGCGAATATCAAACGGAACGTGTCGCTCCGATTTTCGACCCCGCAACAGGCCAACAAACAAAGCAAGTTGCTTTAAGTAATAAAGAACAAACTGCACAAGCGATCGAATCTGCTCAACAGGCCAGTCTGGGCTGGGCCAAAACATCACCATTGAAACGAGCCCGTGTGCTATTTGCATTTAAAGCCTTAGTGGAGGCTAATCTTGACCGTTTAGCGCGCCTGATCTCTAGTGAGCACGAGAAAGTCTATTCAGATGCAGTCGGGGAGTTAGCTCGAGGGCTAGAAGTGGTTGAGTTTGCTTGTGGTATCCCACACCTACAAAAGGGTGAGCACTCTTCTAATGTTGGTACTGGCATAGATAGTCATTCATTAATGCAGCCATTGGGCGTGTGCGTTGGCATCACACCATTTAATTTCCCTGCAATGGTTCCTATGTGGATGTTCCCTGTAGCACTGGCTACGGGCAATACATTTGTCTTGAAACCTTCTGAAAAAGATCCTTCACTGGCGCTCGAACTGGCGTTGTTACTTAACGAGGCAGGGTTACCAAAGGGTGTCTTCAACGTGGTAAATGGCGATAAACAAGCGGTGGATGTATTGCTTACCGATGAACGTGTACAAGCGGTAAGCTTTGTTGGTTCTACACAGATTGCTGAGTACATCTATACGACGGCTTCTGCTCATGGTAAGCGTTGCCAAGCATTAGGTGGTGCAAAAAATCACTGCTTAGTGATGCCTGATGCAGAGCTAGATATGACGTCTCAAGCGATCATGGGAGCCGCTTATGGCGCTGCGGGTGAACGTTGTATGGCACTATCTGTGGTGGTTGCTGTCGGGGATGAAACGGCCGATCGTTTAACCGATAAATTACAAACGCAGATACAGTCTATGCGCGTTGGACCTGGGATTGTGGAAGGACCGGAAAATGATATGGGCCCTGTTATTTCGGCTGCTCATAAACAAAAAATCTGTGATTATATTTCAGAGGGAGAGTTGCAAGGTGCTGCACTTCTGGTTGATGGACGTTCGCTTGAAGTTGAAGGCCACAACGATGGGTATTTTGTAGGACCGACTTTGTTTGACCATGTCTCTCCTGAGATGACAATTTACAAAGAGGAAATCTTTGGTCCAGTGTTGGTGATCGTACGAGTGCCTAATTACGCAACAGGTTTAGACCTCATTAATCGACACGAGTATGGCAATGGTACGGCTATTTTTACTCGTGATGGAGAGGCCGCGCGTCAGTTTCAAGAAGAGGTATTGGCTGGGATGGTAGGTATCAATGTTCCTCTTCCTGTACCAATGGCATTTCATAGTTTTGGTGGGTGGAAGCGTTCGATATTTGGGCCTTTAAACATGCACGGTAATGATGGAGTTCGTTTTTATACAAGAATGAAAACTGTCACGAGTCGCTGGCCTGCCAGCGTGAGATTGGAAGAGCACACAAGCAGCTTTAACTTTCCGACTATGTAGTCGGAGCGATTTCTTTAGGTAGTTTCACGACAAGCAGTAGCTATTTAGGTTACTGCTTTTTGTATTAGAAGAGGAAGACACGCAGTTATTGCATTGGTTGATGTATTTAATTAATCGAAAGGATCTGTGCTTTTTAATCGACTACCTTGGTGCCGTCGAGAATACAATAAAAAGCCCATACTGTTACAGCATGGGCGAATATGACGTGGAGCAGTCATAACAAATAAAAACGCAGTAACACGGTTTACAATTTAGAAAACCTAATGTTTTGGAAGTGGCATAATGTTGAGAGGTGTCGGGATTATCAAGGTTGCTTCTGTTGCTTGTTGCACTTCTTCTGGCGTGTAGCCGGGGGCTATCTCCGTCAATATCATTTGGGAGTTATGAATGGATATCACGCCCATCTCTGTGATGACCATGTCGACCTGATTAAGTGCGGTTAATGGCAGGGAGCAGGTTTTAAGAAGCTTGTGTTTACCTTTCGCCGTGTGCTCCATTGAAACGATGACTTTTTTCGCGCCTACGACTAGATCCATAGCGCCTCCCATCCCTGGGACCATTTTCCCAGGGATAATCCAGTTAGCAAGATTACCTTGCTCATCGACTTGCAATGCTCCGAGAACCGTTACGTCGACATGACCACCTCGAATAATAGTGAAGGAGTCGGCACTGTTAAAATAGCTTGCGCCTTTGGTTGCGGTAATCGGTTGTCCACCGGCGTTGACTAAATCGGCGTCAGTATTACTGTCGTCAGCAATAGTATCAATACCGAGTAATCCATTTTCAGATTGCAGTATGAGCTCGACTTCCGAGTCAATTTCATTTGCAACCAAAGAGGGCATGCCGATCCCCAAATTCACGACGTCGCCGTCATGCAGTTCTTGAGCTACTCTCCAAGCAATATTTCGACGTATAACTGTCTTGTCGATAATCTTGCCCGCCAAAGGCGTATCGCCATAAGTAGGTTGAGGTTTACAGATAATATCCGTCATTATTTCGATTCCTTTTGATAGACGTAATCTACAAATAGACCTGGGGTATGAACCGACTCTGGTTCGATGTCGCCAAGTGGAACAATTGTTTCAGCTTCAACAATCACGAGGTCGGCAGCGGTCGCCATTAATGGATTGAAGTTTTGAGTGGTTTTCTTGTAAAACACATTTCCTTTGGTATCGACAACTGAACCGCGTATAAAAGCAAGGTCCGCGCGCAGAGGTTTTTCTAGTAAATAATCTTCCCCATCAATATTGATAACTTGTTTACCCTCAGCCACCATAGTGCCAAGGCCTGTTGGGGTGAGAATGCCGCCAAGTCCAGCGCCTCCTGCGCGAATACGCTCGGCTAATGTACCTTGTGGCACCAGTTCAACATCTAGCTCTTGATTGTTCATTTGGTGCCCCGTTTCTGGGTTGGTACCAATGTGAGAGGCATAGAGTTTTTTGATGAGTTTTGCTGCAATAAGTCGACCGGAACCAGTGGTTTGAGTCCCTGTATCGGTCGAAATTAGTGTGATGTCTTGGATGTTGTGCTCGAGTAGTAGGTCGATAAGGCCCTCTGGTGCTCCATTTGCCATAAAGCCGCCAATCATTATGGTCATCCCATCATGCAATTTTTCCGCAATCTCGTTGGCACTAATTTTTTTTCTCATAATTCGCCCCTATACAGAGTTGGCTCATCGCCTTGTCTAACTTAATTTTTGGTATGACTGCTGATGATAATTTTTACGCAGTCATGCTATTTGTTTTTTACTTGCTCGTTTTTTACTTTGTCGTATAGTACTTAGCTACGAACAACGTTTGATGATTACGGCAGTACCCATGCCTCCACCGATACATAAAGATGCTAAGCCATAGTCTTGTTGCTTTCTCTCTAGTTGATACGCCAAGCTGACAAGAATACGGATCCCAGATGCACCAAGTGGATGACCTAAAGCAATAGCACCACCGTTATGGTTTGTGCGTTCTAGGATCCAACTTTGATCAACGTTGTGTTTCTCTGCGAGCTGCTTTGTAACGCCGATAGCTTGAGCTGCAAAGGCTTCATTAAGCTCAAAATACTCGATGTCTTGCAGTGAAAGATTGGACTTTTCCAGTGCATTAGCGATCGCGGGAACGGGACCTAGCCCCATAATTTCCGGAGATAAACCTGCTTGAGCGTAGCTAACGATTTCTGCCATCGGCTTTAGTTGGTATCGCTCCACGGCTGATTTGGATGCCAAGATGATCGCGGCTGCACCATCGTTGATACCCGAGGCATTTCCTGCTGTAACAGTGCCATCTTTTTTAAACGCTGGGCGTAAACGACTAAGACTCTCTGATGTGCTATCGGTCTTTGGATATTCATCAAGCTCGACGGTGTATTGTTTTCGACGCAACGATACTTCTATTGGTTCAATTTCACTTCTAAAACCGTGGCTCTCTAGTGCACTTGCTGCGTTTAGCTGACTTTTGAGTGCAAACTCATCTTGCTCTTCACGTGAAATAGATAAGGATTCTGCAATGTTTTCTGCAGTGATACCCATGTGATACTGATTAAACGCATCGGTTAAACCATCGGTAATGATGGTGTCTTCTAACGAAATATTTCCCATACGAACGCCACTTCTAACTTTGTGCGTTTGTACAAATGGGGCTTGAGACATGCTCTCCATTCCGCAGGCAACAACGATCTCAGCATCACCCGCTTTGATATGACTTGCCGCATCCATGACCGTTTTCATCCCACTTCCACAAATCATATTGAGTGTGTATGCAGGGACCGTTTCTGGAATACCGGCTTGAATTGAGGCTTGGCGCCCCGGTCCCATACCAATACCAGCACTGAGTACATTACCGACTATCACTTCATCAATAAGCGTAGGGTCGATATGACATTGACTGATTGCACCTTTAATTGCAGCAGCGCCTAGTGTGGGTGCAGAAACTGAAGATAGTGCGCCGTTGAAGCTGCCAATCGGTGTACGTTTCGCTGCTACAATGTAGATAGGTTCCATCGTAATATCCTGTATCAAGGTAAAGCTGAGTTAACAGTTCAATGAGGTGCTGAGAGTTCGTAAATACACAAAACGCAGCGTGCGGTTATTCTTTGTTGATGAATTCATTCTAAAGGCACTGAGAAAGAGGTGTTATAGCCGTTGGTAGAAACGCGGTTTGCATAAATGCAACATGAGGCTGCAAGTAATTGGCGTATATTACTTGAGCGTTATTTCTACGAATTAACGCTAAATCGAATGGAGAATAGTCATGAATAGCTTAATTGCATGCGCACCTTGTTGTTGGGGCGTGGAGTCTGCCACTAACGTCCATAATCCATCATGGAATACCGTTGTCGTGGAAAGTAAAGCTGCTGGATATCAAGGAATAGAGCTTGGCCCATTTGGATATATGCCTCTAGAGGGAGAGCTTGTTAATACGGCGATCAAAGCTAATGGTTTGGTGATCTGTGCTGGTACACTTTTTGAACCGCTTTCATCTTTAGAGCATAAAGAGGGCATCTTGAACCGAACACATGATTTATGCTCGATGCTTCAGCGTATTGGCAGCAAAAAGCTGGTCGTGATTGATTGTGTAAATGATGTGCGCAGTGCATGCGCTGGATTGAGTGACGAAGCTCCAAGATTAGGCAACCAGCTCTGGGACATAATGATGCAAACCATTCGTGATATTGCTGCTATCGCGAAACATTATGATATTCGTCCTGTCGTTCATCCTCATGCTGGTGGCTATATAGAGTACCGTGATGAAATTGACCGAATGTTGGTTGATTTATCGAGTGAAGAGGTTGGGCTCTGTTTAGATACTGGTCATCTGTATTATGCCGCCATGGATCCAGCGAAAAGCCTAATTGAGTACGCATCTCGATTAGAATATGTTCATTTCAAGGATATCAATGACGCCGTGTTTTCCGATGTTATCGAAAGCAAGGTAGGTTTCTGGGCTGCTTGCGCACAAGGAGTGATGTGTCCTATCGGTGAAGGTGCGATCAATTATGCCGAAGTACTGTTGGCTATCAATCAAATCGGTTATTCAGACTGGATCACTATAGAACAAGAGCGTGATCCCCAAAATTCTGATGGAACGTTAGCCGATATCAAACGCAGTCGATTGTTTTTGAGTCAAAAAGGGTTTGGTTAATGGTTAGGAATGGCATTGCTAAAAGAACCTTTTTCAACAAAGGGTACAGCACATGCTCATTGTGACTGAGCCTTGGTTTTATGTGACTGCGATTCCCGCCGTGTTGATTTATGGAATTGGCAAGGGGGGATTAGGCGGTGCGCTAGGTATTATTGCTGTTCCCCTTATGGCAATAACCATTGCACCTACTCAAGCTGCTGCCATCTTATTGCCAATATTGTGTGTAATGGATGTGTTTGCGGTAAAACATCATTATCGTAATGCTGATTATTCAGTCATTAAGAACATGCTTCCTGGGGCGGTTGTTGGCGTCATCTTGGCAGGGTTGTTTCTGAGTATTACACCTGAGGCTGGATTGAAGTTACTCATTGGGCTTCTTTCTCTGCTATTTTGCGGTCAGTATTTACTCTTGGGTGTGGATGAGAAAAAAGCGGGTGGAAAAATAAGTGCGTGGTTTTGGAGCACGTTGAGTGGTTTTTCTAGCACTGCGATTCACGCGGGCGGTGGGCCAGCAAGTATTTACATGTTGCCATTGAAACTTGATAAAGTTGTTTTGGTAGCGACCATGGCCGTATTGTTTGGCTTAGTCAATTTAGCCAAACTTGTTCCTTATGCTGCCTTAGGTGAATTCGATACGATCAATATGATGACGGCATTGATTTTAATGCCTCTCGCTCCTGTTGGGGTTAAGTTAGGAGTGTGGTTGTTGCATCGCGTTAATCAAATATGGGTGTATCGATTGTGCTATCTATTTCTCTTTATCTCGGGAGTGAAACTGACTGTTGATGGGCTAAATTGATGACTTAGAATACTGTAACCCGCACTATCAATACTGGACACCAAGCAAAGCGACTTTCCCATACCTGTAGTTATTCATGGAATGCTAATTTAGCAAACTTACTGACACGGAATTGTCCAGAAACGTGTTACTGCTCACCAAGCGATTCTGTCGTACTACTAAATCAAAATTGTTAGATTATGTATGAGTCCGCACATTTAAAAAGAGGATGCCACTGGCATCCTCTTTTTTTGCTTATGTCTAAATGACAATATGACTCTTAACCAGATCGGTGACTTTTTCCAGTGCTTCTTTGCGCTCTTCCAAGTAGTCATACCGATCATAGATACCCTCGACTCCTTTCAGCTTATGATTTAAACAGCGCTCTGCGATATGGCTAGGAACTTTTACCGAAGCGAGTAGGCTGCGGCAGGTGCGACGTAGATCGTGAACCGCAAAGTGTTTGATATCCCCCATTTTATTTGGTGGTTGTACCTTACGACCGGGCTCTCGACCAAATAGCTTTGAAATAGCTCTGTTCAATGTGTCTTTACCCATGTGCGGTACTTTGCTTTCTCTTCTGTTAGGGAAGACGTATTCCGAACCACAAGCTCGCATATACAGTTCTTTAAACCACTGTATGCACAGCTCCGGAAGCGGAATAGTGAAACCTGTCCCAGATTTGCTTCGCTCCGCTGGTAGGTGCCATAAAGCATTATCTAGATCGAACTCAGTCCACTTTGCTTCTGTTAGCTCTGATTTACGAACGCCAAGACAAAGAAGCAGAGCACAAGCTAGGTAGTTGTCTCTATTGAAGCTATAAATGTTTTGGTTGAAGACCGAAAAAACATGTTTAATCTCTTCCAGTTCTAAGACCCGATCTCGGCTCTCTTCAATACCACCAGCATCATAGTTAGAAAATGCTAGTGCAGGGTTAGACTCAATAACACCAATCTTCATACCGTGTTTAAAAAGCTGCTTGCAGTACATTAGCGTGTCGTTAGCTGTGGTTGGACGGCCACTGTCAGCGACTATTTGGATGATGTTGCGGATATCTAAAGGTGTAACACGTTTCAACGTGTATTGACCAATTTGTGGAGAGATCTCTTTCTGATAGATACGCTTAGGTATATTGGGGTGCTTGAGCCTTTTGGACAAATCCTTGTACCAGTCTTCGAAGAGATCATCGATTATTTGTATATCGGCTTGCTTACTCCGTTTTCTTTCTGCAATTGGGTTAATCCCTTCGCTTATTTGCTTTCGAAGCTCAGATGCTTTCAACCTTGCATCTGCAAGAGAAAGCTCATCGACCTTGCCAATAGTCACCTCCTTTCTTTTCTTAAAAAGGGTGTACCTTAGCATCCAGTATGGTCGACCTATTCTAGGAATCATTAGATAGAAACCATCACCATCGGCATGACGACCTGTTTTTTGGTCTTTTACTATCGCCTTAACTTGGTTGACAGTGAGATTACTCATCTCTATCTCCTTGAATTTATAGCTCTAATCGAAGTTATCATTACATCACCCTCCATAAGTGGGGAGTATGTTGTGATATTTATACTACGGTGGGGAGTAAATAGCAAAGTGCTACCCACGATACTCCCCGTTTGTTCGTGGCTGTTGATGAATTTTATGGATGTATATGGATTGTGAAAATAACAAAGCCCTTATAAATAAGGGCTTTGTGGAAGTGAGTGGAGTGTAAGGGAATCTATTCTATATTTTGAATTTGCTCACGCATCTGTTCGATAATAACTTTAAGCTCGACGCCCGATGCGGTGATGTCTGTGCTGATAGACTTAGACGCTAGCGTGTTTGATTCGCGGTTGAACTCTTGCATCATGAAGTCTAGCTTACGGCCACAAGCGCCACCTTTCTTCAATACGACATTTGCTTCTTTCACGTGAGAGTCTAGACGGTCTAGCTCTTCTGCTACGTCTGACTTCTGTGCTAGCAAGATAAGCTCTTGTTCAACACGAGAACCTTCCAGTTCAATTTTCGCATCTTCAAATTTATTGAGTAGACGTTCACGTTGCCACTCTAGGATTTCAGGCATGCGTGCACGAACTTTCACGACTTCTGCTGTGATTGCATCTAAGCGCTGTACAATAAGCGCCTTCATGTTCTCACCTTCACGAGCACGAGCATCGATGAATTCTGTAATGGCATCGTTGAACGCTTCAAGTAGGTCTTTGTTGATGGCATCCATGTCTTGCTCGGGTGTTTCCATCACGCCAGGCCAGTTCATGATTTGGAATGGGTTCAAACGGCTGTTTTCACCCGTCATCGTCATGACTTGGTTAGCGGCATTTATGACTTGTTGTGCCAAACCTTCGTTAATGCAGAGTTCGCCCTTCGCAGCCGGATTTGCTTCAAAGCGTAGGTTACATTCAACCTTACCGCGTGCGAGACGCTTACGGAAACGCTCACGTAGGATTGGCTCTAAACCACGGAACTGTTCAGGCATGCGAAAGTAAGTTTCTAGGTAGCGTTGGTTAACACTACGGATCTCCCATACTGCGCTGCCCCAATCGCCTTTTACTTCTTTGCGTGCGTACGCGGTCATACTATAAATCATCGAATTTTCCTGTCTTTTATCATTCTGAAAATAACGCGCACACATAGTAGCACGGTATGGGGTGTACCCGAAGTCTATCGCCTTTGATGATGGATAGCTTTGCACGATAAACTGCTATATAATCTTGCCCCAATCAAAACTGTCTCACCCCTTTCTTAGGTGATGCACTCTTTCGATAGTTAATCACTTCAGACTGTTAATAAGGTAGATACCGATGCGTCCAAATGACCGCGCTGTAGATCAAATTCGTCCAATTAAAATTACTCGTAACTACACAGCTTATGCTGAAGGTTCGGTATTAGTTGAGTTCGGCAACACTAAAGTTCTATGTAATGCGACGGTAGAAGAAAACGTGCCGCGTTGGTTAAAAGGTCAAGGAAAGGGTTGGGTAACGGCTGAATACGGCATGCTGCCACGTGCAACGCACACTCGTAACCGTCGTGAAGCGGCGAGCGGCAAGCAAGGGGGTCGTACGATGGAAATCCAACGTCTGATCGCGCGTAGCCTACGTGCTGTTGTTGACCTGAAAGTTATGGGTGAAATCATGATCACTGTCGATTGTGATGTTATCCAAGCTGACGGCGGTACTCGTACTGCGTCTATCTCAGGTGCCAGCGTTGCAATGGCGGATGCTATCAGCACTCTTCTGGCAAGCGGTAAACTGAAAAAGAATCCAATGAAAGGCCACGTAGCGGCAGTTTCTGTGGGTATTGTTGGTGAACAAGCACTGTGTGACCTTGAGTACGTTGAAGACTCAGCAGCCGATACCGATATGAACGTTGTCATGACGGAAGACGGTAAGATGATTGAGATTCAAGGCACCGCAGAAGGCGAACCGTTCAGCCACGAAGAGCTGATGCAGCTTTTAGCCCTGGCGAATAAGGGTATTGCTGATATTGTTGAAGCGCAGAAGTCGGCGTTAGCAGAATAATTATTAGATAGCTCCTTTTTTAAGGGGCTATTTTTTTATTTTCGTCATATATAACTCTACACCCGCGTTAGCTGCAATTTTTCACCCTAATCACATAGGTCCCCTATGCTCATAGGGCTGAAAAACCTTGCTGCCTTGTTGTAGAGCTATCTATTTAGAAAATACATCATTGTTAGCTTCCTGAGCGATTGGAAGTTAGGAACTGGAAAGTAAATTAATTTAGAGGAAAAACATGAAAGCATATCAACGTGAATTTATTGAATTTGCACTAGAGAAAGAAGTCCTTAAGTTTGGTGAATTTACTTTAAAGTCTGGCCGTAAGAGCCCTTACTTCTTCAATGCTGGATTGTTTAATACCGGTAGTGACCTAGCACGCTTAGGTCGTTTCTATGCCGCTGCATTAGCGGATTCAGGCATTGAGTTCGATGTGCTATTTGGCCCTGCATACAAAGGTATCCCAATCGCGACAACAACGGCGGTTGCCTTAGCGGATCACCACGATGTGGACACGCCTTACTGTTTCAACCGCAAAGAAGCGAAGAACCACGGTGAAGGTGGCAATCTTGTTGGTAGCGAACTTGAAGGCCGCATCATGTTAGTGGATGACGTGATCACTGCTGGTACGGCGATCCGTGAGTCGATGGAAATCATTCAAGCAAACGGCGCTGACTTAGCGGGTGTGCTGGTTGCGATTGACCGCCAAGAAAAAGGCAAAGGTGAATTGTCTGCGATCCAAGAAGTAGAGCGTGATTTCGGCTGTGCAATTATCTCAATTGTTAGCCTGACTGATCTGGTGACTTTCCTTGAAGAGAAAGGCACAGACGCAGCACATTTAGAGTCAGTAAAAGCGTACCGCGCTCAATACGGCATCTAATTGCCAAACGGCAAAAGCAAACAGGCCCGAGAGATGACTATCTTTCGGGCCTTTTTTTGACTTAAATATTACGGGGTAGAGCAAGGCTCACTTATTTGTAGCGAATACCGCGTTCAACGTCAGGGTCTTCCATGGTTTTGAAGCGCTTGTGTAGCCACATCCATTGCTCTGGCGCCCTTAAGATAACCTTCTCAAGATAGCGGTTTATATAGGCAGCCGCAGCTTTGCTGTCTTTTTGTGGATAGTTTTCTTCGATTGATTCGTCGGCCATGATTTCATATTGGCCCTCTGCATTTCTAAATCCGGAGCCGGGAACAAGCGCACATCGGCTAGTGTAAGCCAGAATGCTAGTGCCCGTTGTGGTGCAGGCATCCGGTACCGCGAAGAAAGGAACAAATACAGACTTGTTCCGGCCGTAATCATGATCAGGTAAATACCACAGGGTCTCCCCTTGGCGCAGCATTCGAATCATGAGTTTGACATCTTTTCTGTGAATAAGACGATTGCCATTTTGAGTTCGGCCGCGGTGTTGAATGAATTCATATGCTGGGTTGCTGTGTGGGCGATAAACACCTAATCCAGAAATACCGAGAACAGCCATTGCTCGCGCGGTGATCTCTAGGTTCAAGGCGTGCACACAACACAGAAGAACGCCTTTACCATTGGCTCTGTGAGTACGAAGCGCTTGGGTGTCTTTATCGATGAGGAGCCTTTGGAAGCGCCAAGTTGGCCAAAACCATGTAATGCCGGTTTCGATCAGCGCCATACCGGTATTTTTTAAATTTTCACTGGCCATCGCAGCCACTTCGTCGGATGACTTGTCTGGGAACGCGAGTTCTAAATTTCGGGTTGCCACGGCCACGCGCTTTTTGGCAAAGAGAGTCCCGAGGACTCCCAATGATCGCCCTAACAGAAACAGTATCTTATAAGGCAGCACGTTAACGATAAGTGCCAATAAACCAAAGCCAAGCCAAACGCCCCAATATTTAGGGTGGAGCAGTGCCAGAGTAAAAGGTGGCTTAGTCATCGCGAGTTGTGTCGTGTTGCTAGCCGGAGAAGTTTTCGTCGTCATAACCTATCACTTAAGAGTGGGGGATTACTTAATTTGAGCACTTAGTAGAGCCCAATAAGCATCAAAATTTTCTGTCGGTTGATATTTGAAGTCAGAACGCACAAATCGATTGAGACTGCCTTCAACTTGACCGAGCAGTTGAGCGGCTAAAATCTTCTCATCAACTGGGAATGATTTCGCTTCGCGCAGTTTTCTTTCACGAAGAATTTGGCGCAGCTGAGTTTCAATACGCTCAAAAAGTTGATTGATTCGTTCACGCAGACGCTCATTTTCAAACATTAGAGCATGGCCAGATAAAATACGAGTCAAGCCTGGGTTGCGCTCAGAAAAGACCAAGATCAATTGCATGACGAGGCGGATACGTTCAAGAGTGTCTTTTTCTTCATCAAGAATACGGTTGATTCGAGATATCAATGCATCTTCAATGAACTCGATCAGGCCTTCAAACATGCGGGCTTTACTTGGGAAGTGGCGGTATAACGCAGCTTCAGATACGCCGACTTGCTTAGCCAATTTTACCGTTGTGATACGAGAAGCCCCTTCCGTTGACTCTAACATTTGTGCCAGAGCTTGCAGGATTTCTTCACGACGGTTTGATTTTCGAGTACCAGCCATCTATTTACTTCCTTTCCTAAAGATGAGGATTGAGTGAAGCAGGATTATAAACACCATTCGATTCTGTTCCTAGTTTTGTAAGCGCTAGGTCAACAGAATCGAGAGGTGTCAGTATATTGTTAGCGTCACATTGTGCGTTTACACATCAATAAGCTGCTGGATTTGGTCGAGGATCTGAAGGCTGAGTGTGTACTTACTCTCCAGTGGTAAGGATTTATCGCCGTCTTTCCAGTAAAGGTGCAATTGATTACGGCTACTGTTAAAGCCTTGGCCTTCGACAGAGACATCGTTGGCGCAAATCATGTCGAGGTTCTTTCTTTCCAGTTTGCCGCGCGCGTATTTCTCAACATCTTGCGTTTCAGCGGCGAAGCCGACGGTAAATGGGCGGTCTTCGTTCATTGAAGCGACAGAAGCGACGATATCAGGGTTCTTCACCATCTGAATGGTCATGTCATCTTTGCCATCGACCTTTTTAAGCTTTTGGTCTGCGATGGTCTCTGGGCGATAATCGGCAACCGCGGCGCAACTGATGAAAATATCGTGTTGAGCAGCATGGGAACTAACGACGTCAAACATCTGTTGCGCGCTGTCTACATCAATACGATTAACCTTGTTTGGTGTCGCTAATGTTACCGGGCCACTGATTAGAGTCACCGTTGCGCCTTGTTTCGCAGCCGCTTCAGCCAATGCATAGCCCATTTTCCCTGAGCTGTGGTTGGTAATGTAGCGCACAGGGTCGATAGCTTCACGCGTCGGTCCCGCAGTTATTAAGACTGAACGGCCAGTTAAAGGCTTAGGCTGGAAGAAGTCTTCACAACGATGCACGAGCTGCATCGGCTCTAACATGCGTCCCATTCCTACATCCCCACAGGCTTGTTCGCCAGCCGCGGGGCCCCATATCTCACAACCACGACGTTTTAGCGTTGCGATGTTCTCTTGAGTGGCAGGATGACGGTACATTTGTTGGTTCATTGCTGGAGATACCGCAACTGGCGCATCGGTCGCTAAAACCAAAGTCGTCAGTAGGTCATTCCCCATGCCTGCTGTCATGCGCGCAATCAGATCTGCCGTTGCGGGCGCTAATAAGACCAGATCAGCCCATTTCGCCAGTTCAATGTGCCCCATCGAAGCTTCCGCGGCAGGATCAAGCAAACTATCAGACACTGGCCTTCCAGAGACGGCTTGCATGGTCAGCGGAGTGATGAACTCTTTGGCGGCATTCGTCATCACGACTTGCACCTGTGCCCCACGCTCAATCAGGCGTCGAGTCAGTTCGGCACATTTATACGCAGCGATACCACCACTAATACCAAGGAGGATTTTTTTTCCTGCTAGGCCTTGTTGGTCAGCGCTACTCAGTTGATTACCTAATGTTTGCATGATTCTGTTCCTTAATTTCTCTGAGACTAACGATATCAGAACAAAGGATTAGTGCCTAGAAGCAGAGCGTGAACAGCGTTGACACTCATCAAGTTGGTGTTATCAAACTTATCAATTACATCTTTTTGTTAGACATTCGTGTTCTTTATATTGTTCTGGCCGTGCGGCGGTCATAAACAAACTAGGCTAGAGGATCGTGTTTATGACCAACGGACGAGCTTTTATATGCCGATAAATAAAATACCGCTTGAATCGATGCCGAGAGAAAAGTTATTGAGTCGAGGCGCTGATTCTTTGAGTGACGCCGAATTGTTAGCGATATTTCTTCGAACCGGTACACAAGGAATGAACGTGTTAGAGCTGTCTGATAAGTTGATCAAAGATTTTGGGTCACTTCGCCACCTGTTTTCTGCAACCGAGACCGAGTTCTGTGCTCATAAAGGGATGGGGCAGGCTAAATATGTTCAATTGCAGGCGGTTTTGGAGATGACGCAGCGCTATCTAGCGGAAACGTTATCTCGAGGAGATGCATTAACCAACCCAAGTCATACCAAGCTCTATCTTTCGAGTATGTTGCGTGATCGCCAGCGAGAAGCCTTCTATATACTGTTCCTCGATAATCAAAATAGGGTAATAAAGGATGAAGTGATGTTTGAAGGAACCATCGATGCGGCGTCGGTTTACCCTAGAGAAGTCGTGAAACGGGCACTTCATCATAATGCAGCGGCATTAATTCTAGCGCATAACCATCCCTCTGGTGTTGCAGAGCCTAGCCCCGCAGATAGGCGAATTACACGACGATTAACCGACGCCTTAGCGCTGGTGGACATCCGAATTCTCGACCATTTTGTCATTGGAGATGGTGAAGTGGTCTCTTTTGCAGAGCGTGGATGGATTTGAATCACATTTTAGGTTGTTAGTTACGTTAAATCTGCTATTATTCCGCCCACATTTTTAGACTTAAAATCAGCTCTGATTACTCAAGCAAGCTGCGCTGCACAAAAAAAGATCACGAAATCCGTAAAAAGGATCTGTTCGGGTCTTGAGCAATGCGTGTCAAGTTAGTATAATGCGCGACCTTTGATAGCCTTGTATGGATTTTCCATAACGGTTTTTACCTTCTATTTTAATTGATAGAGAGGTTCGGCCACCAAGGTTGATATCGAGCTGAAACGATTGGAGAAGACATTCATGTCCCGAGTATGCCAAGTAACTGGTAAGCGTCCAGTAACGGGTAACAACCGTTCACACGCACGCAATGCTACTAAGCGCCGTTTTCTGCCGAACCTACAAACTCATCGTTTCTGGGTAGAGAGCGAAAAACGTTTTGTTAAACTACGTCTAACTGCTAAAGGCATGCGTATTATTGATAAGAAAGGCATCGATGCTGTTCTTGTTGATATCCGTGCACGCGGCGAAAACGTTTAAGAGGAATTAAGCAATGGCTAAAGGCATTCGTGAGAAAATTCGTCTAGTATCTTCTGCAGGTACTGGTCACTTCTACACAACTGATAAGAACAAGCGTAACATGCCAGGCAAATTTGAGATCAAAAAGTTTGATCCAGTAGTTCGCCAACACGTTATGTACAAAGAAGCTAAAATCAAGTAATTGATGCTTTTTTGCTCTTCTTCAGTAGAAGACAGAATTGAAAAACCCAGCTTAATCGCTGGGTTTTTTTATGTTCAAAATTTGAGTCGTTTCAACCTTTTTAATCACATATCTGTGAATCCCATCAGTCGTGGATTCGATACTGCGCTTGATAGGTAACAGCCATACACATTGGGTCTAGATTTAATCGAGGGCTACCCATCATAGAAAGTGTCCCCCTTTTCACGATATACTGATCGCTCAAATAGTTAGATGAGCAGAATCAGATGAGATATCGTGGACGCCGATGGAACAACATACTCATGTTAAGCGTGATTGTTTTTATTGGGGTGTTAAACCTTCCCACATTGATCAAAATGTACCTTATCGAACCTGAACAGCAAATCAGTAGCCCTTACCCTTTTCTCTTAAACCCAACCGCAGAAATTCAGGCCTTGCATGCCGCTAAATGGTCTATCGTATTAGAAGACGGTGATTGGGTTTATCAAATGCAAGAGTCGGGTAACAAGCAAAGCGTGAGTGCTCGCGAGTTATTGCAACGCTGGCAACAGCTTATAGGTACTGAAGTCGATTCGAAAACTTATAGCGAGCTGGCTCCTCAGCTTAATACGCCACACACTATTGAAGTATGGTATCAGCATCAAGAAGAGCCTCAGCGTATTACCTATTATCAATTGCCTGAGTTCTGGTTGTTAAAAAACTGGAATAATCAGTGGTTGGCGGTGTCTATTGAAAAGAGCTACTTGTTTCCAAACCTTAGCTCAGACAATTCCTTGATATTGGACGACTAACTATGCCTGAATTACCCGAAGTCGAAGTAAGCCGTATGGGGATCTCGCCTCATTTAGTCGGCGAGACCATTAAAACGCTTACCTTTCGCACCCCAAAGCTGCGTTGGGATATCCCACAAGAGCTTAAAAAGCTAGAAGGTCAGGTGATTCGTTCTATCTCACGTCGCGCAAAGTACCTATTGATTGAGACAGATACAGGCACGGCCATTGTTCACCTCGGCATGTCGGGCTCACTGCGCGTATTAGATGCTGACTTCCCAGCAGCAAAGCACGATCACGTGGATCTTACGCTCACTAACGGTAAAGTCTTACGCTACAATGACCCACGTCGTTTCGGTGCTTGGTTGTGGTCTGCTCCTGACGAAATACACCCGGTCTTACTGGGTTCTGGCCCTGAGCCGCTCACTGACGACTTTAATGCAGACTATATCGCTGAAAAGGCAGAGAAACGTAAAGTTGCTGTTAAGCCATTCATCATGGACAATAAAGTGGTGGTGGGTGTGGGGAACATCTACGCTAACGAAGCGCTATTTGCTTCACGCATCAACCCTTTGCGCTCGGCAAGCAAAGTGACAAAACAAGAGTGGGTCTTATTAACCCAAGAGATCAAACAAGTGCTTGCTAACGCCATCAAGCAAGGCGGTACAACTCTGAAAGATTTCGCACAAGCGGATGGCAAGCCGGGTTACTTTGCTCAAGAGTTACAAGTTTATGGTAAAGCCGGCGAAAAGTGCCCTCACTGTGAAGCTCTGATTCAAGAGCTGAAAATAGGCCAACGGAACACGTTTTTCTGTGAAGAGTGCCAAGTATAAAAAAACTGAACCTATGTTCACTTTTTTACGCTAGTTGATGGGCGGGCTAATCGCTACAATGACACTAATGATATGAATTGAGAATAACAGAATGAAATATTTAGTAACTGGCGTTGCCGGGTTTATTGGCTCTGCCGTATCAGAGCGACTATGTGCAGCAGGCCATGAGGTTGTCGGTATTGATAACTTAAATGACTACTACGACGTCTCTTTAAAGCATGACCGTCTAAAACGTATCGAACATGAAAACCTAACCTTTATCGAGCTGGATCTTGCTGATAGAGAAGGCATGGCTACGCTGTTTGCTGAACAAAAATTTGACCGTGTCATTCATTTAGCGGCGCAAGCGGGTGTTCGCTATTCTATTGATAACCCAATGGCCTACGCTGATAGCAATCTTGTTGGCCACTTAGCGATTTTGGAAGGCTGTCGCCATAACAAGGTTGAGCACCTCGTTTACGCTTCATCAAGCTCTGTTTATGGCTTGAACCAGAAAATGCCATTCCACACAGCAGACAGTGTTGACCACCCGATCTCATTGTATGCCGCGACTAAGAAGTCGAATGAGCTAATGGCACATACCTACTCTCATTTATACGATGTGCCGACGACAGGCCTTCGTTTCTTTACCGTCTACGGTCCTTGGAGCCGCCCTGATATGGCGATGTTCAAGTTTGCGAACTTAATTGTAGCGGGTAAAGAGATCGACATTTACAACAACGGCGACATGATGCGCGACTTCACTTATATCGATGATATTGTTGAAGGTATCATTCGTGTTCAAGATCGTATTCCAGCCAAGCAGCCAGATTGGACGGTAGAGCAAGGCTCACCAGCGACCAGTTCTGCGCCGTATCGCGTGTTTAACATCGGTCATGGTAGCCCGGTTAAATTGATGGATTACATCGAAGCATTAGAAAGTGCTCTAGGCGTTGAAGCGAAAAAGAACTTCATGCCAATGCAACCGGGTGATGTGTACGCAACTTATGCTGATACTGAAGATCTGTTTGAAGCGGTTGGCTACAAGCCTCAAGTTAAAATCCAAGAAGGAGCGAAAGCTTTCGCGGATTGGTACCGTCGTTATTATCAACTTTGAGTTTGAACTAGGTAATGAAAATAGAATCAATCGAACATTTTGACATTGCTATTCAAGGTCGCTCTGTCATGTCCCTTTGTTGTCTTGCTGTAAAGCAGTTTTTTAGGCGAGGTTGTGTGCTTTTTAAAGGTGTTGATGGTAACTGTATATCTATTGAAAAGTTAGCCTCTAAATCAAAGGTATTGATCGATATAAGAAAGCGTTCAAAAGGTAATAAAGTTATTTTTGAAGCAGGCTTTTCTGGTAGAGTAGATATAAAAATATCAGGCGATAACAATACATTCTATG
>NZ_JAKJSY010000082.1:0-19532 GCF_050337445.1 Vibrio minamisatsumaniensis
TCTCCTAGAGATTATCGATAAATACTGTATAGCCAAAAGCATGCAAGACATTGTAGAAAATGATCATAATACAATTTTAGGGTTCAGGTCTTTTGTTGGAAGAACAAAAGAACTAGCCAAAAAAGACATGCCATAGGCGGAATAAACCGTAGTGACATTCCTGATGTCAGGAGTTAGTTGGGGTGTTACAGGAACCCCAACCCTTCGGGTGACCGATTGAGATTTTGAAGATGACCTTTTGAGGTCATTTTTTTATGTCTGGAGAATTACGAAATGAAGGCCTAGAGGTTATTTAATTTAGGACCCTTCCCCGACGAAACGGGGCCCCTTCCCAAATGAAATAACTCTCTCCCATTCTCCTTCTCACCGTCCTTGCTCAGTCTTCGCCGTCCTTGTTCGTCGTCAAACGTCGAGTAATCGATAGAAACTGTCGCGCAATTAACTATTAAGTAAGCAATAGAATCAGGCGGGTGCTTGACTACTCATTTCCCCTCTACAAGCAAGCTTGTAGTAGTGAAAATCGAGCTTTAATCACAAAAATAAAATTAATATTAATCAAGTGTGTAAGGTTAGAGGCCGCTATTGCTCAGCCTTAAGATGTGTCAAATAATGAATAAGAGCAAATGGTTGCTCATAAAACATCGAGGAAAAAATGACATCAGCAAATCATGACCTACACAAAGTAGATATTTCGATATCAGAGAATATTAACGAACTAAGTAATCAACTAAATGCAGTTTTGGATGAAAGGTCATTCAGAGAAGACATAACAGATAGTACAATCTTGTTACTGGCAAACATGATAGAAACGATACAAAACTTAAAGTTAAAGATAGACTTACTGGAAAGAGAAAGTACCACTACGAATTAGTGCAACTCGTATTATGCAAATTATATTACGGTCTTCAATCGTAAAACGATTCTCCCGATGAGCATTAAAAAAGGCCAGCAAGCTGGCCTTTCTAATTGAGCATATCCCTCGCCCACGTTTGATTTCATTCAGGCTTACAGCAAACCCTCAACATAATTCATGACCATAATACGCACTAAGGCGTAAGTTCTTTCTGAGGGCTGTCTAGCTGCTCTTGAGCCTGAATCTGTGGGTAGATTCGAATAAAGCTAAGCATGCTCTGTAACGTCTCAATTTCTTCCAGCATATGAAATGTCAATTTGTCGCCTATCTCTTCGGTGTAAGCACCGGAGTTTAAGAACGTAGACATGTTGTGAATATCATTAACCTTGTCGGAAACATCCGTTAGCGTGTACTCTTGGAAACTCATAATTAACTCTCGTATAGTTGATTGTGATAGAAGCCCGTAGCTGTTCTAGCAGTTACGGGCTTTGTTATTAGTGTTTAATGGAATCTGCTCTGAATGGATTTGAAGATGGTAAAGACATTCGGTCTTTAAAATCACTTGGAGCTAATACAATGACTTGGCTCCCTAAATCAAAAGCTGCAACAATAATCGCTCGATTCTGTAGTTCTAATCGTTCAATAACCTTTAAGGCGCGAGAAAATCTATTAAAACGCATGGCTTGGTCTGGCAATCGGCACCAGAATTTTTTTATTAAAGAATTACTCTCTTTAAACTTGAGAAGAAAATCATCGTTCTCCGGATTATGAACAAGCCAGCCATGAAAATTAGCGCTATCCGGTAAACCTGCTGCTTTCTTCAATTCTTCAGGTTTAATAACACTCATAACTCAAGCTCCAAAGGTGTGATGATTTTTCCGTACTTCTTTAGCTCCACAGTGCCAAAATTATTAACGATATAAGAAGAGCTATGAAAGGTATAAAATCCGGCTTCATAAGCAGGTTGACCTTCTTCCAGTTGAACCTTGGTAAGCGTTGGGAAACGACCTTGTAGATGTGCATAAGCGTCTTGTTCGTAAATAGTACGTGGTGGCTTGCCGTCTTTCCCTGGCATGGTTCTGGGTGTAACTCTTACGTCTTCTTTGAATACTTCGATTTTTAACATGGTGTTTTCCTATGCGTAGGCTTTGAAAGGTAGAATATTAGTTTCGGCTACAACTGGCATCTTGTACCAAGGCGGAATTTCGAGAGGATGAACCTCGATAACCTCAGAACGCTTTAGAGTTGGACAAATACGACTAGCATCAAACTGTTGACCAATATCTATCCCAATAGATTTAAGTCGAGCTTTATGAATGTAGAAATTAGACTGTGAAAGTAATTGTCTTATATCAGTGCCCTGCTGCCACATAATCGCGTAACTTTGTGTAGCATTTGCGGCTTGTCTGCTTTTAACAGCACCTCGAGATAAGAGCTGGTCAGCAATTGATTGATGCTCATCGTGTGATATGTGTATGGTATTCATAGCGTTCTCAATGTCTTGTAAATGTTGGTAGAAATCTTTTTCGGTTACATTGCCGTAGAACTGTAAATTATGTCGTTTAAGTAATGTTTGTCTTAAGYTGTGCTCTTCACGAACTACTCCAGATAATTCGCAATACTCAATTAATTTAGTAACGTATTCTAAAACCTCAGGTTCAACTCCTTGTTTTTTCTTCTGTGCCTTTAATAAATGTCTCTGTAATTCAACTGCTTTTCTATAAAGMTTATCCATCTGCCAAGTGGAACCTTCACCCCAATTACAAGTATTACCATCTGGATACAATTTTGGTTTGCGCCCTCTTCCTATCTGCATTGAAGATAAACCACGAATGAAAGATTGCTCTTTACCCTTACCTACTGAATGATTTCTAGTCCAATCTATTAGAGTAATTTCAGCACCATTTCCAACCAAAGATGATGATTTACCATCAGCAGATTGACGATGTGAAAAGCGCGTATTTTTTGTAAATGGAGGTAAATCATAAGACGCTAGAACATGGTTATAAATCGAGACACATTCATCGATAGTCTGAAGCCCAAAAAGATTGTCAACACGCTGCCAACGGGATGGATTACCCTCTACACGAACACGAGTTCCGTCGCATCTAATCGTAAGCTTTGTACTGAAAGAACCCTCTAGAACTTTTTGATTAACTGACGGGGGAAGTTTTTCACCAGTATCCAACTCGACTCTCTCTATAACATGACGACCCACAAGAGGAAGATTCCCCTCGTAATGATCTTGTTGCATGAAAAGTTGGTCGATAAAAAACAAATTAAAACCCTGTCAATAGTCTTTCGGTACGAAAAAAATTAATCCTACAAGACTAATTTATCTAATAAGCTAAATATATAGGGTTATAATTGACACTACAAGATTAATTAAGGTAATTATTGTGTCTATAAGCGAGAATCTAAAGAGAATAAGAAGAGATAAGAATTGGACTCAAGGCCAATTAGCTGATGACTGTGGAATAAGGTTGGGGCAGATTTCAAAAATAGAGAGAAACGAAACCGATCCAAAACTGAGCACTTTGTACGCATTAATGAATTCTCTAGAATGCACACCAAATGCATTACTTTCAGATACGGATAAAACAAACTTAGATGGGTTGCTAACAATTGCATTAGAAAGAATGCAAAAGCTCCCAGAAAGAGACAAAAACATTCTCCTAGAGATTATCGATAAATACTGTATAGCCAAAAGCATGCAAGACATTGTAGAAAATGATCATAATACAATTTTAGGGTTCAGKTCTTTTGTTGGAAGAACAAAAGAACTAGCCAAAAAAGACATGCCATAGGCGGAATAAACCGTAGTGACATTCCTGATGTCAGGAGTTAGTTGGGGTGTTACAGGAACCCCAACCCTTCGGGTGACCGATTGAGATTTTGAAGATGACCTTTTGAGGTCATTTTTTTTGAGTGAAATTCCAATATTTGGACAAGAGTCCACTATTAAAGATAGTGGACATTTGAAAAGGAAAGCCCCGACCCCGCGCTACGCTTGCCTCGGTGTTCGGTGGCTTTCTTCGCCCTTTTTCTTCCTGTCGTCTTTGCTCAGTCTTCGCCATCCTCCACTCAGAAACAGGCTAACAAGTAACAGGTAAACTGCCGCGCGATTGACTGAAGTGAATCCTCAAAATAGTGGGCGCTTGGCTACTCATTTCCCCTCTACAAGCAAGCTTATAGCAGTGCAAATTGAGTTAAAATTTAACCCAGTTAAAAATTTGGCTGTTGATAAAGAATTACCGACCCCTTATAGAGGGAAGCTATTTCCTACTCCTTGTTGTTCTACTCCACCACTGCCCTCGATTATTATTTTTCAGTTCTCTTGGGGGATAAACGACATGTCGGATTTGGAAAACCACTACCTTATAGGGAGAGATGAAATGTTTCTAAGATGGTGACTAGTTTTTGGTCTGGGACCAAAAAGGGGAAAACCGCGTCAAATTTGCAAGCTCCTGAAAAGTAATTACTATAGTGAACAGAAATAGATAAACCACCACCTAATAGAGGAGGTATCAAAGAATATGCTTAARAGTTGAGCAGACGAATGAAAATCGCAACAAAATGTTTGCTAGAACAGGAGGAAAAGAGAGATTATAAAACCGAAAAAAATGTGACACAAACTAGAAAGGCCACACCTACTTCGTAGGATGGCCATATTAAGTAGTGGTTAATTAGAGCGTCTCCAAACTATCTAATGCCACTTGTATCAATTGCAACCAAAAAGGAATTGCAAATGAAGAAATTTTTAAAAGCTGTAGCGGTTAGGCTATCAGTCAAAATTCTCTGGGTTTTACTTACAAACATAAACTGGGTTCTTCTAGTGCCAATCTTAACTGACGAAAGTGTTGTACAATTTATGATGGTTTAAATCGTTAATGAATATGGGAGTTCTAGCTCCCATATTTTTATGGTCTTTAATAGTCCATATCATTAAGACTGATATTAGTAAAAATACCGGCATACTGTCAACGTGTTTACTGCAATCTAACGGAAGATAGATTGTAAGCTTAATACGTATTACAGGATTTATGTTACGGGCTTCGTTCTAAAAGCGATTCTCGCTCTTCGCATGTACGCAACAAGTTCCGACAATGAGCAGTTCTCTCGCCCACCCTTTTAAGCTCTCAGGCTTTCAGCAAACCGCTCAACATAAATCTAGATACATAATGCGCACTGAGCTAGTGCTTTATTTGGAGTGGCTGCCATCAACACTAATCCTGCGCAAGTCATTGAAATCGCTTTTAATCCTAGCCCGTTGTACTTTTTTGCAATGTGTGCCCACATCTGCTTAATCTCTGGATTTTCGTTGCGGTCAGCGTGACAACTAAACACTTTAATCCATAGAATCCATTGAATGTGGTTCTGTGTTGAAGTCTGAACATGCTAGCTTCTCTCGTTACCTAGAATTTCCAGTCGCGTCGTGCCTCTCTCTGCATCACTAGTCAGTAGAGATCGACTTTGAATTACTTGTTCGTTAGTTTGTTTTGGCCAATGAACGGTTTATGAAAATTTGCCCCACGGACAGTGTTTCTGACGCGAGCTATGCTGTTCAGGATTCGATTTGCGTTGAGTCTAACTATAGAATCTCGCTCTAAAGTCTTTGTTAAAATGACGATTATAAGTGACAGTGCAACAAAATAGTTATCATGTTCGTTAAGCGTGTTGTGCTCTGCATCTATTGTTTTCTACATCATCGTAGTCAACTTGCCAGGCACTCTACTTCGAAGTTTCGATACCGTCGGAGTGGATATTTGTACAGCCGAGAACCAGTACGGGATATGTTTAACATTAAAAAGGCCGCTGTTATCTAACGCTTCAAATATCGAGAATTTTCTACCTTGAGCGAGCGCTGTGCCATAAACCGTTCGTTCAAGTGCAGGAATATCATTGATTTCTTCAAAAAGAGCCAGTTTTATATACTGATTACTCGGCGTCCAATCTATAAATTCGATAAGCCTTTCCAGTAACTTAAGCTCCAATTGCTCTACCATGGCTTCAAGGAACTTGGTGTTTGGAAGAACTTCTGTACAAGCATAATATTCATCATGTCTGTCACTGGCATCTCGATATCCGAGCATAGTTTTAACCAATGCATCTTCAAACGTTGAAGTAAAGTGGTTACAAATCAGAAATAAAGGCAGCACTCTTAACACTCCGAGAAGGATCCCAACATCAGGATTTTTAACTGTTGTCTCTTCAAGTCGAATACGTGTGGCATTGGCTGTGACGACTAAATGTTGCCAAACTTTAGGCGTGATATGCTTGATGTTATTGTCATTCCACTTAATCAATTGCTGGCTCATGAGTAACGGAAATAGTAAGCGGCAATTATCTATGCCTATCTGTCGAGCAGCCACTTTAGGATCTAAGACTATCTTGGATTTCTTACCGTATTTTTCAGTGAACTCACGGTTGGAAACAAATTCATTTAAGCTCATGCTCAATGTTCTGCTTTTTGCTGATATTTCATGGAGTTTAGGAAAGCTTAAGGATGGAGAATAAGCCACACTCGCAAATTGATTATAATCGGGTAAATGTGTGAACAACGAGCTAATTAAGGTTCCTTGAAGCTTTGCAAGCATAAGCTCAGATGCGGTATTGCTGACATCATCGATGACGTAGCGCAATGTTTGCTGTTTCGCGGCCACTTTTTCGCGGCGAGCATTAACTCTATCCTGTTCACAACGCAATAAAATACGTTGATTGTAAGAGACTCGATCAGACTCATCAAATATGACGCTATCACAATACCGATTTTCTAAACTCAGTAACGAGTCGACTGTTGACTGGTCAAGCTTATACTCCGATGAGATGAGCCATCGGCTGAAACGTGCTTCAACATTGATAGAGACCTTTCTCGATATCTCAATCACCTCAGCCGAATGATTCCTACTATCTAACAACAACCTAACGTCTCCTTAACCAAAAATATTTTTGCCTCCATATTTTGTCTTTATAATAAACGTTATATTAATAGAAGTTAGAGATGGGTTCACGAAATTGTTTTAGTGAAATCAGAAACTGCAAGTTATAGTGCTCTAAGGTGAGTTATTCAGTTAAGTGGAGGCGAATGTACTTTTCGGGAAAACTGTATTTGTACTTTTTCCTTTTAGGTAAATAATTTTTCGCATGCTTACACGCTTTGCTATCGCCAGATGCCCTAACCTTTTTAATTTTCGCATAGCCTTTCGAATGCCTCATCTCAATCATCAGATCACAATAACCATTAAGTTCAACATTATTTTTATTGAGGCCTTTAATAATAGAGGCTTTTATCTTTTGTGCTACAGGGTTAATTAGTGCGTCATCGGAAACGACAACTGAAGATAAGAAATAGAACAAAAATACTAGATATCTCATAACGTTCTCTATTTATGATAAAAGTAGAGGACAGTATGACGGCGGTTTCAGTGGGTTGAGGACCAACAAAGTATGACAAATTCAAGCCTAGGTGTAACTTTCAGCCGTTATGCCCGCTTTGACCCTGCTTTAAAGCCATTGTGTGGAAACACGTTGCGAATACGTTGTTGTACACTTTTAGGTATATCTTTAGTGAACTTGAGATGGTAGCCAGAACGCTTAGCATAGACTTTAAGTTGCCCTTTAAAGGCATTCTGATGACCAATGGCTTGAAGGTTATGCTTGAAACCCGGTGGGAGGTGTCCTTTAACCTGTTCGATAGATCCATCATTGAATTTTATTTTTAACACGGGTCTATCAATGGCTACGAGCCAAAAAACCACTATTGCGCCAATTAAAATTACGTACATCATAATACCACCACTACCGTTGATGATTATTTGTCGTCAAAAAGAAGCTTACTCAGGTCTTCTTTGATACTAGTCACTTTCTTACTTGCTTGTTCACTACGAGAGGCCTCACTCACCAAATACTCAATGGCATCTGATAACGTGCAATCCAACTCATTCGCTCGTTGTGAAAGCTTTTCCCATACACGATAATCAAGGTCAATCGATTTTTTCTTGGTATGGACTTGTTCTGCATTAAAATGACGTTTTCGCTTCGCTCTGATCGCTTGTTTTAGCTTGTTATCGATCTCAGGAGCCATGTTGTTTGAGACCCACTCAAGAACACCAGTGGGTTGATGCTCTAACTTGAGTAAGGCTTGCACGGCAACGTCAGCTTCACTTGAATCAATATGGCAGGTGATAGATTCACCTTCTTTCCATTTCTTGACTAGATATTTCCATTTCCAACCACATTCTAAGTTTTCAAGCTGCTGATATTTCATGTCTCATCTCGATATTTGCTCCAGGTGACAGCGTAACCCAAAAAGTGCGGGGTAACAATTTATTGTCTTCAAAGAATAGACCAAGATCATACTTATATGCGGTCAGTAACGAGTAAGTGCAACATAGAACTACAAGCGAGATCAGTTTTTCTATATACTCCCTACCTTATTATCTCAATCAGAAAACTAAATGACTCAAGTAGATTGGCGACATGTTACGCCTCAGTACGACGAATATAGCGCTCAATTAGAGCAATTCCCCGACATTTCGCCTCTCGCATTTTCAAGCATTCAACACAGATTCAGAGACGCATTAGTCCGCTTTGTCCGTTTATCTAACCTTTCTCGTGTTTTACTTGTAAACGCTTCCGATAATTCTATTTATCGTCAAATGATTGYTGAATCTTTAATCTCTGAATTAGATGATCCTACTCAGCCGGTTATAAAAACTGAATCTTTAAATGCGGTATGTCTATTTGATCAAGTGCAATCAAAAGACGGTAAGATTATCGCGACAAAACCGGGGTTACTGGCAAGGGCAAACAACGGCTACTTGATCGTTTCTGCTAACTTGATATTAGCGAACCCTGGCAGCTGGCTGTTATTAAAATCAGCCCTACTTGGTGAAGCGATAGAGCCGATCAGTAGTAACCCTGAACACCTAAACCAATCATCTACATTGCCTCTTACCTACAACATTAAGCTCATTGTTGTCGGAGACAGAGCACAATTAGGTGATCTTGACTACCTCGACAGCGATATTCAAACGGGTTTTTGTCTATTTAGCGAAATTGAACAAGACATCAAACTTTCCCACGATACGCTCCCTCAATACCTTGGTTATCTTAAATGGTTGCAACAGCGCTATAAGCTTCCAAAGATTACACAGCAAGCATTGACGGCCATTCTTACCTCTGGGGCCAGAGAGACCGAGGACCAAAGTTATATTCCACTTTGTCCTATTTGGCACAATGCATTATTGAGTGAGGCATTGGTTGAAGCAGACAACGGTGACATTGATATTGAGCATATCCAATTAGCACAGCAGCATAAATACAACCGTGAATCTTATCTGCCAGAGCGTGCTCTTGATGATATCAGAGATGGGCAAGTTATAATCGAAACCGAAGGAGAACAAGTTGGTCAAGTCAACGGCCTTACCGTTATCGATGTTCCAGGACACCCTATATCTTATGGTGAACCGGCGCGAATTTCGTGTGTTATTCACTTTGGCGATGGTGATATTGCCGATGTTGAACGAAAGGCTGAGCTTGGTGGAAACCTTCACGCTAAAGGCATGATGATCATGCAAGCTTTCTTAAGCAGCTCTATGAATTTAGAAGACCCCTTTCCATATTCTGCTTCTGTCGTGTTTGAACAGTCATATTGCGAAGTTGATGGTGACAGTGCCTCGCTTGCAGAGCTGTGTTCTTTGGTGAGCGCTCTATCTGAATACCCAATCAATCAACAAATTGCTGTGACAGGCGCTGTTGATCAGTTTGGTCGAGTGCAAGCCGTCGGTGGGTTAAATGAAAAGATCGAAGGCTTTTATCATGTTTGTAAACATCATGGGCTAACTGGCGAACAAGGCGTGATTCTTCCAAGATCTAACTTAAGACATCTAGCTCTTAAGCCTGACCTGATTGAAAGCATAAAAAACAAAGAATTTCACATTTGGTCAGTCTCTAATGTAGATGAAGCAATTCCTCTCATCATGAACAAACCATTTAGAGACGATGAACAAGAAAGCGTTCTAAGCAAAATAGCAGAACGTATTGAAAATTTTGAAAGACATGAACCCCCTATTGGAATTGTTGAACGCATTAGAAACTGGTTTGTCTAGTACTGATCGGACTTGTTTAGCGTACACCTGTTCACTAATATGCACCTATCAAAAATCGGAGTAATTGATAATGCAAAACAAACGTGATTCTTACACTCGCGAAGAGCTTCTAGCATCAAGCCAAGGCGAACTATGGCCAGAAGGTCCTCAACTACCAGCACCCAACATGTTGATGATGGACCGCATCACTAAAATGTCTGAAACTGAAGGTGATTTCGGTAAAGGTTTGATTCTTGCTGAGCTGGATATTACTCCTGACCTATGGTTCTTTGATTGCCACTTTCCTGGTGATCCTGTAATGCCTGGTTGCCTCGGCCTAGACGCAATGTGGCAGCTTGTTGGCTTCTACCTTGGTTGGGTTGGCGGCAAAGGTAAAGGCCGTGCTCTGGGTGTTGGTGAAGTGAAATTCACTGGCCAAATTTTACCGACTGCTAAAAAAGTCACTTACGAAATTCACATGAAACGTGTGGTTAACCGTCGCCTTGTTATGGGCCTTGCTGACGGTCGCGTACTTGTAGATGGTAAAGAAATCTATGTGGCTAAAGATTTGAAAGTTGGCCTTTTCCAAGATACGTCAGCGTTTTAGTTTAATCGTATTTTTTAATAAAGCAGCTAATGGCTGCTTTATTTTTACATCRATACATTTAGTTATAGTGCATTAAGTGGTGACAAATATCCTTACTTAGTGCTGTATCCACCCGTTATGTTACTAAATCGCTTTAAAACCATTCATTCTAAAGTTTAATGTAGCTCATAAACCAACAAGGCTCTAACTGTTGTTGCTCACAACAGTTAGAGCCTTGACCTTCGAATATGTTCGCCCTATCTACTTATAGAGACCTGAATGCTTATCATCTTTGGCATCACGCCAACCACCGAGCCAATAAGACCGAGAGTCCATTTGGCTGTATGGGCAAGCTTCTTGCGACCTACCATTTAAACCAGCTTTGTAGCCTTGAGATTGTGCTCGTTCTAGTCGATCACGCTTTTGTCTCTTCATAGTGCAGTCCTCATACGGGTGTTGATTAACTAACATATAATGATTACAGCTTTGCGGAGTTTTAATTCCAATATAAAGAATTGACCAATTTTTAAATTTTCTCAAGGTGAAAAAAAGCCCGAGTCCAGAATTGTGAACTCGGGCTCAAGAGATAAAATTATTTAAATTTTCGACGGAACCCTAACAAGCCAAGAACAGTCAAAGTAAACCAGCCCAGACTACCGCCTTGGCGACCGACTTTCTCAGTATCAGTGCTACGTGGCTGTATATCAGCTTTTGTATTGCCAGCAATTGGGATTAGCTTAACCGCAACCACTTCTTCAACCGCGTTAGAGGCAGCACCACCACAGTATGAGTTGTGAGATGTTGTATCGTATGCTTGTTCAGAATCTCCTTTACCATCTCCATCTGTATCAAGCATGCATTTAATAGCTGTCGCAGAAATCACACCGGCATCATTAATATCTGTTGCATCAATAATTCGGAACTTGTTGTTATCTCCCGAAGCGTTGCCATCATTGGTGAGATCATCGAGCCACCAAGCCTGACCATTGAAGATATCTACACGACGCTCATTTTTCGACGACTTAACTTCGTATGGGTAAATAAAGCCTCGATGCCTACGTTCACTGCCATCGACTTCACGAATCGTTTCAGCATCAACTTGACCAACAATTTCATTATAGTTATTGACCGCTTTAGCTTCACCACTCGCACCATTAAAGAAGATACCACCGGATAAAAATGTCGCGGTTGGTGTTGATGCAGATGCGTCAGGTACAACAAATATTTTGTTACCCGCACTGCCTTTTTCTGGCACATAACCGTTACGCTTAGCATAACCAACAGCAAGCAAATTATCGTTGATGTCAGTTGCAACGGAGTTACTGTATCGAGCATCGTCGTTTGAAGACCCAGACTTAACTTCTGCGCCACTGATAATTTTAGTTGTCCATGTATTACTGCTGTCAGCTAAATCCAAAGATTTACTAATGAATATAGAAGCATTCATATCTTGGAGGCTTCCACTGCCATTGGCCGTATTATAACCGACACCATAGAATATAGACTTAGACTCATCAATCGCGATTGATCGCATACTACCTTGGGCAAAGAAATCACCTTCTTGAGCGTTACCACTTCTTACCCAATCAATGTCTTGTGTTGTTGTACCGTCCCAGATCGCGGCTTTAGAACTAAACGTTGTATCTGAAGTGTTTGTTGTAGGTCCTTTCTTAGAGACACTACCTACATTATATACCGTGCCATTACTTGTCTTTATCGCTTGCCAAGCACGAGTTTCCGAAGTACCTGTAGGCCCACTTGGAGTTGTGAACATCGCATTATGTCGGATATCGCCTTCAGATTTGATGCCTAACGGTTTAGCGTCAATATCTAAAGCGTTGATTACTGTATTACGACTTTCATATGTACTTCCACCTTCGATAAAGGCTTTAGCATTAACATAACTTAAGTTGCGCTCTTTATCCCAAGTGCTCCAATGTTCATCGGCCAAACTTTCACATGTTGAGTATTTAAGCTCACGTCGACAATAATCATAAAAGTCGTCTCTGTCTTGAATATATTGAAATGCCGCATCCATAGCGAAAGGCACTTCTTCACGATAACTCACACCTTCAATAGCATTACGAGTTTCACCAGCTAGCTTAAAGCTATCACACGCAACACCACCAACAGTATCAGTAGTGAAACAACTCTCTGTTCCAGAAACAGTCGCTGGCTGAATTGCAACACCAAAGATTTCAGATGCACCCGTAATAGAAGGCGTGACTTCAACGACCTTGTAAAGTGCGGCATTCGCGTTAGTTGCAGCAAAAACGAATGCTGCAACTGTGGTTAATTTAAATTTAGTACACGTCATTATTACTTCTTAACTTTCCTGTTGTAGTGCTTCGAGCTCTTCCCAACGCTCAAAAGCAACGTCAAGCTCCTGCTCGGCTGCAGATAGCTTATCTAAAACGGGTTGTGTCTGCTCTACAGATTTTGAAAAGAAGCTAGGATCATTGACTTCTTGCTGAAGAGTTTCAATTTGAGTTTCCAATTCTTCTAAACGCATTGGTAGCGCTTCGAGTTCTCGTTGTAGCTTATACGATAACTTCTTAGGTTTAGCCTTAACTGGCGCAGTTTTGGGAGTTTCCTCAACTACTTTCTCAGGCTTTGATGGCTTTTCAACCTGTCGGTACTCTAATGCTTGCTTTCTTTGCTGCTGAGCATCGTGGTAACCACCAACAAATTCCTCAATAACGCCATTGCCTTCAAAGATCCAACTTGTCATAACCGTGTTATCTACAAACTGACGATCGTGGCTCACTAAAAGAAGCGTACCCTCATAGTTGGCAAGCAAATCTTCTAAAAGTTCCAAAGTTTCGATATCTAGATCGTTGGTTGGCTCATCGAGAATCAATAAGTTATTCGATTTAAGGAAAATCCGAGCCAATAGAAGACGGTTTTTCTCACCACCGGACAACGCTTTAACCGGTGTACGAGCACGTTTAGGCGAGAACAAGAAATCTTGCAAATAACTCAGTGCATGACGCTCACGCCCGCCAACCGTCACTTCTTGCTTACCATCCGCTAAGTTATCAATTACAGACTTTTCTGGGTCTAGAATTTCGCGGTATTGGTCGAAGTAAGCCACTTCAAGCTTGGTACCACAATGCAGACGACCTGAATCTGGCTTAAGCTGGTCAAGAAGCAGCTTGAGTACCGTACTCTTACCACAACCATTTGGCCCGATAAGTGCGATACGATCACCGCGCATGATGTTGAAGCTGAAGTCTTTAACAATCTCTTTGCCTTCGAAGCCAAAGTTTAGATTCTCTGCTTCAAATACGATTTTACCTGAGCGTGAAGATGTATCGATTTGGATGTTCGCTTTACCCTGCACTTCACGACGCGCTTGGCGCTCTTCACGTAATTTTTTAAGCGCACGAACACGGCCTTCATTACGCGTACGACGCGCTTTAATGCCCTGACGAATCCATACTTCTTCTTGAGCTAGCTTCTTATCGAATTCAGCGTTCTGCATCTCTTCAACACGTAACGCTTCTTCTTTATCTAACAAGTAGTTGTCATAGTCACCCGGGAAAGAACTCAGTTTGCCGCGATCAAGATCAACGATGCGAGTTGCCATCGATTTAATGAACGCACGGTCATGCGAGATAAAGATGATTGAACCACGGAAGTCTTTCAGGAAGCCTTCTAACCATTCGATTGTCGCAACATCCAAGTGGTTAGTCGGTTCGTCGAGTAGAAGCACGTCTGGGTCACATACAAGCGCACGAGCAAGCGCCGCTTTACGCTGCCAACCACCAGATAAATCAGTCAGTTTTGTCTCAGCCGTCAGTTTAAGCGCCGCCATTACGTTACTTACGCGATCTTCAAAGCGCCATGCGTTCGCATGATCCAGTTGCTCTTGCACACGAGTAAGACGGTTTAGGTTCTTTTCACTCGGGTCAGTACCGATGAGATCCAGAAGATCATGGTAGATCTTCAACTGTTCGCCGATTTCCGCTAGGCCACCAGCAACGTAATCATAAACGGTACCTTCTTCATTACGCGGGGGATCTTGCTCAAGGCGAGATACAACCACATCTTGTGTGATTTGCATCTTGCCGTCGTCCATGATGATGTTCCCAGACAGGATTTTCATCAATGTCGACTTACCTGCGCCATTGCGCCCTACTAAACACACACGTTCGTTTTCTTGCAGTGCAAAGTCCGCACGATCTAATAACGGGTGATCGCCAAACGCTAATTGCCCATTATGAATTGTAAGTAATGCCATTCTTCTTTAACCAATCATTAAGTTCTAACAAGCCAAATGGCCAGTTAAGCTCTGAGCTTTGAGAAAAGTCAGAGCTTTCAAATTTGAGCACCGGAATAGTGACCCCGTAACGGGAAAAGAGCGCATCATCAAATGCAATGTCGACAACGTCGACGTGATGGCTAATGTTTAACTGTTCCGTGAGTTGGAATGCCATCTCACATAGATGGCACCCTTCTGTACTGTAGAGAGTCAGCACACTATATCCTTATACAATCTCTTAACTACTTATGAGTAATCAACCAGCAGTTATGAATGTGCTTATTGCGAGAGAAGTCCAATGGAAGCGTCTTAGCTGAGATATTCTGAGCTTTAAGACCTAACGCTTCTAGACCTTCTAGATCCATTTTGAAGTGACGCTTGTTGTTAGAGAACACAATCGTGCCTTCTTCACGAAGCAGACGCTTAAGGTTTTCCATCAACTGAATGTGATCACGTTGAACATCGAAAGATTGATCCATACGCTTAGAGTTTGAGAACGTTGGCGGATCAATAAAGATCAGGTCGTAAGAACCCTGCTCTTTAACCAACCACTGTAAGCAGTCAGCTTGAACAAACTGATGTTGACGACCAACTCGACCGTTAAGCTCCATGTTCTGTTTTGCCCACTCAAGGTAAGTGTTAGACATATCAACCGTTGTTGTAGAGCGTGCACCACCGACAGCTGCATGAACAGATGCACTGCCCGTGTAAGCAAACAGGTTGAGGAAGTCTTTGCCAGCAGCCATCTCACCGATACGGCGACGAGTGATCTTATGATCTAAGAACAAGCCTGTATCTAGATAATCATGAAGATTAACAATCAACTTAACGCCGTATTCGTTCACTTCTAGGTTAGATGAGTCTTGAGCCATTTTTTGATATTGAGAACGGCCTTTCTGCTTCTGACGAACCTTAAGAACCACGTTGTTTGCTTCAACGCCAGTGACTTGAATAGAAGCACGGATAATATCGGTGAGACGACGTTTAGCTTTGTCTTCCGGTACATCTTTAGGCGCAGCGTATTCTTGAATCACAAGGTGCCCTGGGTATACGTCAATCGCTACATTGTATTCTGGTAAGTCAGCATCGTAGATACGGTAACAATCTAATTGCTCTTTCTTAGCCCACTTGCCAATTTTACCGATGTTCTTTTTAAGACGGTTTGCAAAGTCAGGCGCAATCAGCTGTTCTTGTTCGCCCGTTGGACGTTCTGACATCGGACGATCTGAAATTGAGTAGTTCTTTTGGTGACACGGTAACGCACCGTTGTTCAATTTGAACTGTTTGTCTGCACGCATGCGTAAGCAGCTCAGTAGTTCGTCTGAACTAGAGAAAATCGACGCGTTACAACCGCCAAATTCCGCTTTAAGCTGCGCGCCGAATGCTGTGTAAAGAGCAATAAGACCCGGCTCTGTACCAAGACGCTCACCATATGGAGGGTTAGAAACAATCACACCATCAGTAAACTCGGTAGGACGCTTAAGTTTTGCCGCATCACCTACTTCGAATTCAATCAACTCTTCAACACCAGCACGACGAGCATTGTCACGCGCTGTTTTGATCATGCGTTCGTCATTGTCATAGCCATAGAACTTACATTCTACTTTCTTTACGCCACGACGGCCTTGAACGTTCGCTTCAGCTTTCACTTCAGCCCAAAGCTCTGGTTCGAAATCTTCTAGTGATTCAAAACACCACTTCTGGCGTTTAACACCTGGAGCCATGTTGGCAGCCATCATTGCCGCTTCAATCACTAACGTACCTGAACCACACATAGGGTCTAGGAAAGGCTTAGTCGCATCCCAGCCACTACGAAGAAGAATCGCTGCAGCAAGTGTTTCACGCAAAGGTGCGCGACCTGACTCTGGACGGTAACCACGTTGATGAAGACCGCTTCCCACCATATCAACACCAAGAATCGCTTTATCACGATGTAGACGAACATGAATTCGAATGTCTGGGTTCTCTTTACTGATAGAAGGACGAGGTAGAGATTTCTTCTCGAAGCAATCCACAACGGCATCTTTTACTTTCATCGCACCGTATTGGCTATTACGGATTTCGTTGTTCGTACCATTGAAGTCAACAACGAAACGCTTAGAGCTATGGAATTGGTTTACCCAGTTAACCGCGGTGGTTGATAGATAAAGATCCATATCATCCATACACGTGAATTCTGAAAGGACACGTACAAATCGAGAAGCCAAACGGCTCCACAAACAACAACGATAAATTTGCTCATTGGTGGCTTTGAATTTAACACCTGCTTGAACAGGCTTTGCGTTTGTAATCCCTAATTGGGTGAGTTCTTCAACTAATAAATTCTCAAGGCCGTTTGAGGTAACCGCTAGATATTGATTCATAGTGTTCTTTTATTGGTAAAAATGAGTTCGATTATACCTGATTTTGCTACTAGAACATCACACTAAACTCGTCTTTTCATTGAATCTTTCGACTAACTGCTTAGCAAACACTCAACGCTGAAGCGTTCGCTTACCCGTCATCCCTTACAACACGTTCACTCTCAATGTTATAGAAACAACACACATCCTTAATCTCTAACCACGAAGTGAATTTATATTCACCTCATTTTTGGTATATACCAGACAGAAATTAAAGCTGAAAGTTTCCAACAAAAGCCCTCAAACAGGGAATAAAAAGAGGGGATCTACGATTGATAGTCAGAGAATTGGCCGAAATTGAGGTTAAAAAAGACACATTTATTACGTATTAGATGAGGGAACAACGTCATTTAAATGAATAAACCATGCCGTACCTGTTGAAATAGTCTTTTTTAAGCACAAAAAAATCGGCTATTCAGCCGATTATGAGGAAGAGATGTTGCTTTGCGTCGTGGTCTTTGGAAATGATGCTCTAGATTGGCGGTTAGCCTACCATTGCAATAGGCGTTTGATGAAGGATAGCGTTCGCGTCTATCATTCTATCGTGCATGACTTTAATCGAATCACCAAAGCGTAACCCTTTTGAAGGTGTAAGCAGAAACTCTTCTAGGTCGACAAATGCACATAGGCTCGCACACTCTCCCACTTCTAATACAATGAAATACCCTAAGCTATGCTCATTATTCATTTGTACAATATCCCCTTCTTGAGGGCATTCATGGCCTGTACCTTGTAAATCGAAGAACCAGCTCTTTGGCTGCACAGGCTTATGGAAACGCTTTGCAGCCACGCAATACAGAGCGAGTTCGGCTTGGCGTGGCTCAGACAGTTCTAAGCCCGAAATTTGTTCTTTAAAGGTTTGATAAGATGAGGCATCATCGACAGTGAATTGATTATTTTTAAACGCGCAGTCCACCAGCTTGTTGCGAACCAGATTCGTTTTAAAAATCATCTCCTCTCCGAGATCTAGCATCAATGAACATTGCTGCTCATCGTAATACCAACTCCATGTATCGCTAGGTTTAAGCATCATTTCGTCTCACACTGTTGAACCATTCAGTTAGGTAAAACGCAAAATTACCTTCAATTACGATAATTCTACTAAGCAATAGGCAAAAAAAAAGAGGAAATGAATTCCTCTTTCTTATCGCTTTTCTCTATAACTCAATGAGTGACAGTGTCTCTTTTTTCAAGGTGATACCGTAATATAGATTTTCCTATAAAGACTATAGATTTTTAACGATGTCACGAACCAGGCCTGGACCTTTATAGATAAAACCAGAGTAAACTTGGACAAGCTTTGCGCCAGCCATCAGTTTCTCTTTTGCTGAAACATAAGAGTCAACACCACCTACCCCAATGATCGGTAGTTGATCACCCAACTCTTCATAAAGTTTGCGAACCACTTCTGTGCTGCGCAATTGAACCGGACGTCCACTAAGACCCCCCGCCTCGTCGCAATGCTTCATACCCTCAACGATACTGCGATCCAATGTTGTGTTTGTTGCGATCACACCATCGATCTTGTTTTTGATTAGCGATCCACAAATTTGGCTAATTTCATCGTCACTGAGATCCGGAGCAATCTTAAGAGCAAGAGGAACATATTTACCATGCTTCTCTTCGAGTTCTGATTGTTTTGCTTTAAGTTCAGACAACAGCTCATCTAGGGCCTCACCGTACTGTAAAGAACGAAGTCCTGGAGTGTTTGGTGAAGAGATGTTCACAGCAATGTAGCCTGCGTATTGATATACCTTCTCCATACAGATTAAGTAATCTTCTGCGCCCTTTTCAATTGGTGTGTCTTTATTTTTACCGATATTGATACCTAAGATGCCATCATAGTTTGACTTCTTAACATTCTCAATCAGGTTATCAACGCCAAGGTTATTAAAACCCATACGATTGATAATACCTTCAGCTTCAATTAGACGAAATATGCGAGGTTTGTCGTTACCTGTTTGTGGGCGCGGAGTGACCGTTCCTACTTCGACGAAACCAAAACCCATAGCGCCAAATGCATCGATACATTCGCCGTTTTTATCTAGGCCTGCAGCAAGGCCAACTGGGTTTTTAAAAGTAAGACCCATGCACTCTACAGGTCGATGAGGTAATTTTTGGCGATACAAAAGATCAATAGGTGTGCCAGTGAAGCGCTTGAAATTTTGAATTGCAAGATCATGTGCCTTTTCGGCATCAAGTTGGAAAAAGCCAGTTCTGGCTAGACGGTAAAGCATTGTGCCTCCGATAGAAAAAAGCCCCGTGTAAACGGGGCGTTATTATTTACTTATTTAGTCAACTATTCAATCAATTACTGTCTGTAGGGGTAATATAATCC